>JBFZEZ010000213.1:0-3574 GCA_041306585.1 Spirochaetota bacterium
AACAATCACAAGGAGGGTCAGCGATACTTTTACTTCAGCAGCCCGCACGTTATCCCCGACCTCGCTCAGAATATGAATTTTTATCTGCAAAGAGAATTTTGAAAATCTGCAAGTAAGTATCGGAAAAGCTAGCTCCCCTGCGTGATGTCATTTCCCGAGAGGCATTGAGGAATTCATTCCACCAGTCGATTGACGACAGAGTCCCGTTCAAAAACCACGCAAACGGCGGTATATGCGCTGGTGTGAGCGTGCCGTTGGACACGAGCATTGCCCCGGGCCCGATGCTCGTTCCGGTATTAATAAGTGTTCCTATACTTGTCTTCACAAAGTCACCCATGAAACATCCGATTTTCATGCTGTCTGTCATCTTCCTTCCGTCGGGGATATACACCTTGATCTTCGAGTAATTATTTTTCAGGTCACTGTTTGTCGTCAAGGCACCCATGTTTACCCATTCGCCAATATAGGAATGTCCGATAAATCCATCATGATATTTGTTCGAATACCCCTGGAATATGGTCTCTTCAACTTCACCCCCGATGCGGCAATGCGGCCCGATTGAACAGCCGCACCGTACCTTGGGTCCCAGTATTACGCAATCCTCGCCTATATAAGCAGGTCCCTCTATCTTGGTGAAGGAATGCACCCGCGTCCTCTCATCGATCACGACCGGTCCCTTTGTTGAATCAATTACCACGAATGGATCTATTACAGCACTACCGGATATATACACATGAGTCGGGTCGCCGATGATTGTTACATGATTTGAACACGAATGAGGATGAAGTATCAAAAAAATCGTGTAATCATCAATAATACGCCGGGAATTTTTCAGCATGAGGTCCCATATGTAGACAGAATAGCTCAGAGCACATTTTTTTTCCTCTAACGTGACGATGCGGGCACCGGCAGCGGCTTCCCGCACAATCGCCACAGGGGTGCGAAGATTCGCGTTACATGAAGACGCACATATACGTGCCGCAAGCAAGGCCCCCCTATCCATGAGGATAGTGTTCGGTCCGAGATCGCAGAGTGACTTGTCGGGATATATCGTCCCGTTGATGAAAAAAATATCATCATCCCCTGAAAAAATGGAATGATCATTGATACTCATCTCGGGATATTTTTCTTTATAATACGGGACAAGATAATCCCGGGTGAAGTAATGGACCTGGCTGCTCACTTCGAAATTGGTCCTGATGAATAGTATCAGTCTTTCACGAAAGGAATATATCCCTGACCTGAGCTCCCACAGGGGCCGGGTCAGGGATAACGGATAAAAATTATTAGAATTATCATCTTCAAAGATAATGAATTTCATAAGCCTACTTGTTAGCTTCCTCTTCAAGCTGTTTTTTCCGGGCTTCTATGACCTTTTCAGCCTCTTTGCCAGAAATCGGGTCATAATGCGAAAACTTCATCTCAAAGGTCCCTTTACCGCTCGTCATTGCGCGGAGTGATATGGAGTACCTGAGCATTTCAGCCAGGGGAATGGTCGCGCGCACAACAGATATGTTTCCACCCGCCTCCGCGCTGTCCATACCGAGGACCCGGCCTCGTCTGCTCGTGATATCGCTCAGGATATCCCCCATGTATTCCTTGTCCACAAAAATACCAACCTCCATGATCGGTTCAAGGAGCTGGGGCCCGGCCTGTTCCATGGCTATCTTCAGGGCAGAACGGCCCGCGATTTTAAACGACAATTCCGATGAGTCAACATCATGATAGGACCCGAAATATAGTTCGACCCAGATATCGACAACGGGAAATTTCGCAAGCACGCCTTCAAGCATCCCTTCTTTAACCCCTTTCTCGACACCAGGGATGTATGATTTCGGTACGACCCCGCCGACGATGCTGTCTTTGAATTCATATCCGCCGCCGCGCGCAAGGGGGGCAACACGGAGATAGACCTCGCCGTACTGGCCGTGTCCGCCGGATTGCTTCTTGTGTTTGTACTGGGCTTCAGATTTCCGGGTGACGGTTTCACGGTATGCCACCCTCGGCATTTTCGTCTGCACCTCGAGCTTGTTTTTCTCTTTAAGGTTTTTCAGCAATATATCCAGCTGCATTTCGCCCATACCGGAGAGTACGCTCTCAGCCGTCTCCGGGTTGAATATAAAAGTAATTGTCGGATTTTCCTCGGCAGCACGGGAAAGATACTGGCCTATCTTGTCGATATCGGCCTTGTTGACTGGCACTATTGTACTTGAGAATACAGGCTCTGGCACCTTGATCAGCGGAAGTACCACCGGCCTCTTCGGATCGCACAAGGTATCGCGCGTTGTCGGCTTATCGAGCTTAACTGCCACACCGAGGTCTCCAACATGCAATTTGGGGAGCTCTTCCTGCTTATTGCCTATCATGGTGAAAAGCTTACTGAAACGCTCTTTCTGGTTCTTCCCGGAATTCAGGGCATCCACATCGGGAATGAGTTCCCCGGAAGTGACCTTCAGGTAGTTGAACCTGCCTGCGAACTGGTCTATATATGTTTTCCATACGATAACTGACCATGGCTCGCCAGTTTTCGCATGTACTTTAATTTCTTTTGAATGATCATATGGATCGAAACCGATGTAATCGGTTCTTACCGACGGCGACGGGGCGAAATCCCTGATGACTTTCAATAAATTTTTCACACCTATCCCTTTTGCCGATGCCCCGCATACGACAGGAACAACCTTGGCCAGTGCGAGCTGAATTCCCAGACCTTTCTTTATTTCATCCGGTGTGAGTTCCTCTCCCTCGAGGAATTTCTCAATGAGCGCGTCCTCCCCTTCTGCAGAAAGTTCCATGATCATCGAACGCTCGCTCTTTGCCTGGGCCGCATACTCTGCCGGGACATCTGCGAGGTTCACGTCTTTGCCGTCACCCTTGGGTGTGGCAAGCTTCATATCAAGTGAATCAATAACCCCGCCGAATTTTTCCCCTTCACCAAAAGGAATAGTAAATGACGCTGTACCGCTTCCAAAATTTGATTTTATATTTTCAATGACCTTTTCATAGTTGGCGCGTTCCTTATCCATCTTGTTCACAAATATTATGCGGGGGATGTTGTTTTCAACGAGATACCTCCAGACTTTACCGGTTTCGATCTGGACGCCGTCGACCGAGTCGATAACAACAACAACAGCTTCAGCGGCCTGGATCGCGGGTCGTATTTCTCCGATAAAATCTGAAGTTCCAGGAGTATCGATGACATTAATTTTCACCCCGTCCATCTCAACATAACCGAGTGCGCTGCGTATTGAAATCTTGCGTGCTTTTTCTTCGTCATCAAAATCGGATGTGAGTGTTCCGCTGTCTGCGCTTCCGATTTTGGCGATTTTGCCGCCGACAAAAAGTATTGCGTCAAAAAGGGTCGATTTACCGGTCCCACCATGGCCTACTATTGCAATGTTCCTAATCTGACCGGTTGTGTACTCTTTAAGCATTCGATTTTCCTCCTATTAAATTTTCGCATTTTCACACCTGCACAGATCGATGTATCATGAAAATATTTTCTTTAAAGCATGTTTCAGCAACAAACATACTGCACATTAGTGCATGGTGAATTAATGAATTATGGAAAAAT
>JBFZEZ010000214.1:0-6311 GCA_041306585.1 Spirochaetota bacterium
ATCATGGTAGACAGATTATCAAGGGATGCAAAATTGATGTCTTTTTTTGATTCTAATGAAATAACAAAAGAAGAAAAAAAAGAATATATAGAAAAAAAATTCTCTAAAATTTATACCACAAGTGCGGTTATAAATTTTCTCAAGTTACTTGTTGCCAATAACCGGCATAGTGATTTGAAAGAAATTTATCAATGCTTGAGAAATAATTAACCGGCTTGTTACATCAAAATGGCTGTTAGAATTTAAGGAGCTCCGTAACTTCATACTCTCCCCCCCCCTTTAATGAGTACGATAGGAGCTCCTTAAATACTACATATATATAACCCCCAATAAAAAATATACAAAAAAAGCTTGTTTTTACATTATTTCTCTTTTATAATAAAAATATCACTATTGATTTCAATAATAATTATACTGAACAGAATTTAGTTTCCCCCATTATCTATTTTAAATAGGTGGATTCCCGCCTGCGCGGGAATGACAGGGGGTGAGGAACATCAAAATATAATAATTATATACGAAGGTCTCTATGAAAAATATTTCGTATGCATTCCTTGGAATAGTAGTATCAACACTTTCAAATCCATCTGGCCTCCTGGCAAAAGCTGCGAAAACAGCTATAAAAAGTAGTATCAAATCAGCACCCCCTGAAATTTCAATTTTCTGGGTTATCCCTTTTGCTGCCATCCTTCTTTGTATAGCCATTATACCATTAATTAACGCACATTTCTGGGAAAAAAATCTATGGTGGATATCCCTCGGCATCTTTTGTTTGCCTATGACGGTTATATTTTCTTTTTATATGGGGCATGAACTTCGCGCGCTTACTTTTGAAAAAGCACGCGACTATATATCTTTTATCCTCCTCTTGGCATCCCTCTTTGTCATTTCGGGGGGGATACTTATCAAGGGTTCTTTTACCGGGACCCCGATGGTTAATTCTATTTTTTTATTCATTGGAAGCATTATTGCAAGTTTTATTGGAACAACCGGGGCCTCGATGCTTCTTATCAGACCTTTAATCAGGGCAAATAGCGAGCGAAAGCAGAAAGCCCATGTTATCATTTTTTTCATTTTTCTCGTAAGCAATATAGGCGGGGTATTAACCCCCCTTGGCGACCCTCCTCTGTTTCTTGGTTATCTCCAGGGTATTCCATTTGAATGGACCTTGCGTCTTGCGCCGCACTGGGTCATTACCTGCTCAATAGTTCTGACTGTATTTTTTTTCATGGACACTTTCCTCTACAAAAAAGAAAATAAATCAAAGGTTTTCAGACAAACAATTACCACAGGTGAAAACAAAGCCCTTAAGGAAATTAAAA
Source organism: Spirochaetota bacterium (assembly GCA_041306585.1). Classification (GTDB taxonomy): domain Bacteria; phylum Spirochaetota; class UBA4802; order UBA4802; family UBA5550; genus JBFZEZ01. Next base: position 1,323 of record JBFZEZ010000214.1, read on the forward strand.
ATGAAATAACTGAGGTTTTCCACGAGCTCGATGTTAACAAATTTAAAGCAGAAGGAAAAATCAGCTTACGAACAATCAAACATGCGAGAAATAGACTCATCAAAATACTGAAGTCTATAAACATTTTTCTTGCAAATCCCGGGTCTGCTCCAAGCAGTGATTCTATTACCTTAGAAGGAAAAATCAATCTCGTACTAATCTCGGGGGTTGTCTTGATAGTGTATCTGCAGGGTCTTTTACTGAAAAAATTTCCCGGCATATGGCCTCATTTTGGTCCGCAGGAATGCGGGATGGCGATCCTGTTGATAATTTCGCTAATACTGACACCGGTAAAAAGCAAACTCCGTAAAGAAAATGGTTTCACATTCCAGCCAATACAAGAAGTCGCATATCTGTTCGCCGGAATTTTTGCCGCGATGATACCGGCCCTCTATATACTTGAACATAAAGGCGCTGCTCTGGGTGTAACAAAACCATGGCAATTCTTCTGGGCAACAGGGGGGCTTTCATCCTTTCTTGACAATGCGCCGACATATCTGACCTTTCTATCACTGGCAAAGGGATTGAAGCTGCAGAATGATCTGGGTTTTGTCCTTAATGACGGGGGGGTCTTAACGACTGCTATACTTACAGCGATCTCGTGCGGAGCGGTATTCATGGGTGCAAATTCATATATCGGAAATGGACCAAACTTCATGGTCAAATCGATTGCTGAGGAACAGGGAATAAAAATGCCGAGCTTCTTCGGCTATATGGTATATTCATGCGCCGTTCTTATCCCGACATTTATTCTGATCACTCTTATTTTTTTCAGATAAAATAAGAGGGCACTTTAGATGACACTCGCCTCCTACTGCTTAACCGTGGGCTTAAAAATCAGGATAAGGGCGGGAAGCATCAGATAATCACCGAATGGTGCGATGAACATGGCAAAGGCCGAGAATAAACCGAAGTACTGTGTCGGCCTGATACTGCCCAGGGTGAGAACCCCGAATCCGAGACAGAGGATAAGGGAAGTCAGGAAGGTCGGTTTACCCACGTCCCTGAATGTCTGCACAATTGCGTCCCTGTGACTGAGTCCTTTCATCATATTGCGTCTGAACCAGATCATATAATGAGTTGTGTCATCTACGACGATCCCCAGTGTTACGCTTCCAATCATGATCGTGGCAACATCGAATGGAATATTAAAAACTCCCATGATTCCAAGGGTGATAAAAATCGGGAATATATTCGGCAGAAGGCTTATCAAGGCAAGGGGTATGCTCCGGCATACGAATAACATCATGATGGATATCATGATGAATGAAAGTACAAAGCTCGACACCTGGGTACTCATGAGGTTGTTCTGCATCCTGAGGTAGAGTGTTGAAATCCCGGTAATCTTCCAGGTGTATCGCTCGCCCAGCTCTTTTTTAATGAATGCCGTGTTCCTTTCGTTTGCCCGTACAGCCTCTTCGGTTGATGCCCAAATGGTCTGAAAACCAATCCTTGCTTCTTTGCGGTCAGAGGCGATGATGCGTTTGAGCACCTCATAATCGCCAATCTCATAAAACTCCTGTATATCAGTCCTTGATGCCGGTATGGAAAAAAAAGATTCTTTATTATTGTTGAACGCCCGGTTTATCTCCTTGAAATAATTTGCGATTGAGAACGATGTCGTATAACGGGCTTTATTTATTCCCATGAGACCGGTCTGAATTTTTTCAACCAGCTCCAGGCTGTGGGGATGAGTGAAATCATCCTCAGGGGATTTTGCCTGGATCGTTATAGCGAAAGGGATGGTACCCCCCAGATTTTTTTCAATAAACTGAATATCCTGCCGTGTCCGGTCATTTTTTGAAAGATAGCGGACCGTATTTGTTTCGAAGTGGAGACGGTATATTCCAATGGCGGCAGCTGCAACTAAAAGGGTAAGGGTCACGGCTGCTATGACCTTATAATGCCGTATGTCGAATTCAACCAACCTCATGAGAAGTTTTACTATTATATCATTCTTCTCCCCTTCTTTTCGATGCTTCCAGGTTATATTCGCATGGAACCGCTTCTGTAAGAACATCAACGCAGCAGGAATGAATATCATGCTGATCATAAATCCCATCATAACCATGATGGCGGTATAAATCCCGATGGTCTGTACTGGCTGCACCGTCGCCTTGCCGAAGGAAATAAAACCGATGGCTGTTGTGAGGCTCGTTAAAAAGCAGGGTATCCATACCTGACGAATGGTCTTGCGGACCAGGCCCGAAAAATTACCCTGTCCGTTTTCAGTACGATAGTCCTCTTCAAATTCTGAAAGAATATGAATTGAGTGCTCAACTGCGGTGGTAAGAAGCATCGGACCGAGTATAACAGTGAGCATATTAAAGGTTTCACCCGCCAGACAATAGATGCCGATTCCCCAGATTAAAATTAAAAACATGTTAAGTTGAGTGAGAATTGAAAGGGTCCAGTTTCGCAATGATACTGCCACCACGATAAATATTAGAAGCAGGACAATCGGTGTGAATATATTGTAATCCCTTGCTGACAGTGTATTCATTCGCGCTTCTGCAACCGGGACCCCGGCTATGTGGATATCGGCCCTTCCTTTTCCAATACTTTCTGCGGTGTCGATTATAGTACGTACTAGTTTTCTTTTAGCTTCATCCTTGATTGGTTTAAGCTCGGCAAGGACTGCAGTGGTAGTGCCGTCTCTTGACACAATACTTCCGGCAACATTACTATTCGAGAGAACCCGCTTCTTCACCTTTAACATGTCATCGTCAGTTATTTGAGCGGGAATCAGTTTCTCGAAAACAATAGTGTCATTTTCGCCAAATGCCTGCTCGGCTTCGGTCAGGCTCAAAGTCTTCTGCACGCCATCGATTTTTTTAAACCCTTCAGTCAGATCGCGTACCAGTTTAATATTTTTAATAGTGAATATGTCAGGTTCACTGAATACTACCATGACAAATTCCTCGTTCCCGTACTTTTTCTGGAATTCGCGATAATAGGTCAAATCGACATTGTCTTTATCAAAGTAGATATCGATATGGTTTTCATGACGTTGTTTTGTATAGAAATACACCATAGGGATGGTAAGGAGAAGAAAGACAATGAGAACCATTTTATAACGCTTGATTATGAATCCATTGATATAATCAATAAAAGCATATAATTTTTCACCCAACATAAGCATCACTCACCTTTTGGATAAATTTTCAGATCAATATGCTTGATATCTCGCCCTTACAAAATTAATTTTTTATTTTGTCATAAGCATCTATGAATTCCGCTACCAATCCCCCGAAATGCCTGATCGCATTTTCAACAGGTTCCGGCGAGCCCATATCGATGCCGGCAGCCTTGAGCTCATCGATAGGAAACATACTCCCCCCCAGCTTTAAAAACTCTAAGTATGATTCCCGCGCACCGGCAACCTTGCGCAGCACCCTGTCCGCAAGGGCGATCGCTGCAGAAATCCCGGTAGCATATTTATACACATAAAACGCCGAATAAAAATGTGGAATACGCAGGCATTCGAGGGTGAGTTCATCATCGATTACCATAGTATCACCGAAATAAGCCTGCAAAAGCTTTTTATATTCCCCACGGAGCACATCAAGGGTGAGTGGATTATTCTCTTCAATGATTTCGTGGGTGATCTTTTCGAACTCGGCAAACATTGTCTGCCGGAACAAAGTAGCACGGATATCATCGATTTCACGGTTTAAAATATAGACACGCATCTTAGGATCATCTTTATATACATTGAGAAGATGTGCTGATAAAAGTACTTCGTTAAATGTCGACGCGACCTCGGCAACGAAAATCGTGTACGAATAATTGACGTATGACTGGCGCTTCGCCGAAAACCATGAATGCATCGAATGACCCGCCTCATGCATGAGGGTATAGAGGCTGTTTATATTGTCATCATTATAATTCATAAGGATATACGGCGGAGAATCATAACATCCTGATGAATATGCCCCGCTTCTTTTACCCCTGTTCTCATACCGGTCGACCCAGCCGCCGAGTAATCCGTCCCGCAGAACATTTGTGTAATCTTCCCCGAGGGGCGCAAGGGCCTTGACGCATACCTCGACCGCCTCCTCGAAGGACATGCTGAACCGTGTTTCACCGACTATGGGGACATAGGTATCGTAAAAATGGAGTTCATCGACACCGAGGGCTTTCTTCCTGAACCGGAGATATTCATGCAGCGGACCCGTGTTTTTCCTGACGGTTGTCATAAGATTATCGTATACGCTGAGCGGAACATTATCGGAAAAGAGTGCCGATTCGCGGGTACTTTTGAATTTTCGCACTCGGGAATAATATACATCCTTTTTCTGCGAATATGTATACGTAGCGGAAATCGTATTTTTATGATCATCATATGATTTGTAATATTGGAAGAATGCTTTCTGCCGGATGTCGCGCTGTCTGCTCATCAGGAACGAACTGAAATTACCATGACTCAATTCAACCGATTCACCCTTGTCGTCGGAAATGATGCCGAATTTCATGTCCGCGTTATCGAGCTGGCTGAACGCCTGCGATGCGGCCTGCGACATTTCGCCTGACATGGCGAGTATCTCTTCAATCTCGTTGCTGAGCGTATACGGCTTATATCGCAGGATCTTTTCCAGAACAAACGCATATTCCTTCACGCGCTGATCTTTTGAAAATTCCGAAAGCACGGATGCGGGTAAGGACTGGATCTCGGGTGTCATATAACTTGATATCTCAGATGTCCGGGTGTAGAGGTTCATGGCACGCTGATAGTAGCCGAGATAATGCTGCTCTGTCTTGTCCTCGTCGCTTCGAAGATGAGCATAGGTATATATCCTTTCAAGGTCCCTCTGGATTCCGGTATCGAAAAGAAGGGCCTCCGTGAAAATGTCAGACGATTCATGCATCCTCCCCCGAAATTTCTGATACATTGGCAGTTCACTTTCTATCTTTTTAAACTGGATTTCCCATGCCTCATCAGAAGTGAAC
>JBFZEZ010000215.1:0-5161 GCA_041306585.1 Spirochaetota bacterium
GCAGAAGATGAAGTTCGTTTTCGTTTCAGGAGACTTCAATGTGCCTGTTGAAAACGCTGAATTTCCGTATCTTCTCATGGTCGGCAAGGCGCAGCATTACTGGCACCAGAACAACCTCATGAAAAAGACCTATGTGCCCATGAGGGAATATAACGCAACCCTGCTTCTTTTCCCGGAAGGCTATGTTGAACTCAATCCTGCCGATGCAAAAGAGATTGGTGTGCGTGAGAAATGGCCGGTCAAGGTCGTGTCTCCGTTCGGGAGCATGAAGGCCGAGGTGAAGGTTTCTTCAGATGTGAAGCAGAAGACGGCGTATGTTCCGTACTTTGTTCAGGACATGATTTCGAAATTTCTCCTGACACATAAGGAATCATTACTCCTCGGTGAGGATGCAACAATATCAGTAAGAATTGAGAAGGTATAATTATGTTTCTTTTAAAGAAAAGCGATTTAACCAATATAATACATGAGTTAGCTAAAAGCTATGATATCTATGGCTCCATGATTGAAAAGGAATCGGGGCAGGTTTTTTTTGATCGAATAAATAACCCTCCAGACCTCGAGTTTAATGCCCCGATTCCTTCAATCCCTCCAAAACATGTGGTGTTCCCTCAGCTGGAAACCATCATAAAGTACAAGTACGACAAGGAAGCCCAGAAGGCTGAAATTCTGGCAGCATTCAACGACAAGCCCCGGGCGCTCGTCGGACTGCGCTCCTGCGATCTCGCCGGAATACAGTGTCTCGACAGGTTTTTCCTGGGCCAGGAATTCGTTGATGAAGTCTACATGCATCACCGCAGGAAGATGTTCATCGTAACGAACACCTGTGTTCTTCCTTTTAAAAGCTGTTTCTGCGTATGCACCGACAGCGGTCCATCAGCGCGTGAAGGCTTTGACCTCAACATGACCGACCTCGGCGATAATTATCTCGTTGAAATCGGGAGCGAGAAGGGGAGGGATTTTATAAAGAAATTCAACCTGCCTGCGGCATCTGCAAAAGACGCTGAAGCCAAACAGGCGAAAGTCGATTACTCGGTAAGCAAGTTTGACTCGATAGCCACAGATTCAAAAGCGTGGGTTTCCCGCGTTATGAACAGGGTAACCACCGGTTTCATCAAGGATGAAGTGTGGGAGCACATAGGGAACCAGTGCTTCGAATGCGGGGCATGTTCTTTTGTCTGTCCTTCATGCTCATGCTTCAACATCGAAGATGTGAATTGCGGGTCGGGTTCCACCGACAGACTGCGCACCTGGGATTCCTGCTCATATGAAGGATATTCCCGCATGGCAGGGGGCCATAACCCGAGGCGCCCGGTAGAAGACAGGAGAAACAAAAGGTTTTTCTGTAAGTTGTCTTATTCGCAGTCCACGAAATATTTACGGCCGGGCTGCGTTGGGTGCGGACGATGCGCGTGGGTCTGCCCGGGCGATATCGGACTGCCGAATGTCGTTACGAATATACGTCGGGAAATTCAGGGATAGGAGAGAGCATATGAACGTGAATAGTGCAGATAAAATCGTGACCGTGCCTCTGGTCGCGCAGATAGATGAAATAAAGGAAGAAATTCCGGATGTGAAGACATTTTATCTCTCCTTCATCGATAAGGAATGGGATAAAAAATTCAAGATCAAGTCAGGGCAGTTCATTATGTGCACGGTGTTCGGCGCAGGTGAATTCGCTGTATCTCTCCCCCCGAGCCCGGAGAATGACCGTTTTCACCTGTCGGTCCGCCGAGTAGGAAAGGTTACGAATGCGCTTCATACTTTAAGGGTCGGCGACAAGCTCGGGATCCGCGGACCATTCGGTAACGGTTTCCCGTTCGAGGAGATAAAGGGAAAAAACATCATCTATGTCGCCGGCGGTATCGGGCTTATCCCGCTCCGTTCGTCAATCGTCCATGTTCTCCAGAACAGGAAGGATTTCGGCCGCATCATACTGGTGTACGGATCACGGTCGCCCAGGGACCTTATGTATCAGTACGATATTGAGGAATGGCTGAAGATAGATGGATTTGAAACATATATCACCGTCGATAACCCTACACCCGAATGGAAAGGGGAGAAGGGACTCGTCACATCCCTCTTTGATAAGGCGAACCTGCCGATGGAAAACAGCGTCGCCTTCGTGTGCGGTCCTCCGATCATGTTCAACAATGTCATCAAGGACCTCATGGCCCGCGGGATGAGCGATGAAAACATAATCTCCACCCTCGAGCGACATATGAAATGCGGAATCGGGAAGTGCCAGCATTGCGGCATCGGCCGAACGCTCGTATGCACCGATGGTCCGGTCTACACCTACAGGCAAATTAAAACCTTAGGGGAGCAGATATAATGGAAATGCTGGATACATTAAGCAGCGTTCTGCAGGAAAAAACATGCATTGTCGGCATGGGAAACTATTTCCGCAAGGATGACGCGATAGGTATTCACATAGTCGAGCAATTACAGCAGGAATTGCCCGGGGAGGGAGATGCAATTATCAATGTCGAGGACGTCCTGGAAAACTACGCCTTCAAAATCGCCGAATCGGACTGCAGAAACGTACTTTTGATTGATGCGGTGAGTTTTGAAAGCGAACCCGGTTCGATCGTGTTCGGCGAACTCCATGAATTCGACGACATGAGCCGCGGAGGGACTTCTCACAAGCCCTGCCTCGAGATGGTTGATAAAATATTCAGCGGACATAACAAAAGGACATATCTCCTGGGGATTGTCGTGAGTGACACCGGTTTCGGCACCGGTTTTTCCCCGGAAGTCATTTCTAGCGCTGATATCATAAAGGACTTTCTAAAACAAAATTTCATACGTGGACAAAAAGGAGCCTATCAATGAAGACTAATGCATATGTATTATTACAATACGCTATGGGCGTTTTAGTCATTGCGGCTGTTGTCGGTCCGATAATCGCGGTCAGGAAAAAACTTGCGGGGTGGGTCAACTTCATCCTGGTTTCGATTGCGAGTGCAATACTCCTGACGATAAGCTATAATGGTATTACCGGAAGTACGACGAACACGACCCAGCTTTTAAACTTCGGCGCTGTAGATATATATTTTTATATAGATCCGTTTTCAGCGTTTTTCGTGGGAATCATCGCCTTCATGGCGGTCATGGGAGCGTTTTATTCTATTGAATATATGGCGCATTATCACGATTATTCCCTCAGGAGCTACTACTTTAACTTCCCGCTGTTCATACTCGGTATGATAGCCATCGTTACTGTCGACGACCTTTCGATCGGCTTTACGATAGCGTGGCAGCTTATGACCCTCGCCTCATACTTCCTGGTTAAGTTCGAATACAAGGAAAAAGGCAATATACGGAACGCGAACAAATATCTGATCCTCATGGAGCTTGCGTGGGTCATGATTATCGGCGGGACCCTCTTTATCGACGGTGTTGCCATGGGGGATTCTCTCCACAGTATTACTACCAAAATCGGCGCGACAAAAGGGATATTTACTTTCCTTATATATGGGCTTATTCTTGCCGGTTTCGGTTTCAAAGCCGGTATCTTTCCCTTTGGCCAGTTCTGGCTGCCGGATGCTCACTCGATTGCACCCTCTCCGATCAGCGCACTCCTTTCCGGGGTTATGATCAAGACCGGGGTTTACGGCATAATCCGTACATTCTTCTGGATGGTGCCGACAGAAGGTGAGTTTCAGTTCAACGGGTATCTCTGGGGGTTTATTATATCTTCCATCGGGGTTGTTACCCTTTTTATAGGAACAAACCAGGCCCTGAAGCAGGATAACGCAAAAAGGCTGCACGCGTATTCCTCCATCGGCCAGATGGGCTATATCGTGTTCGGCATCGGTACGGCGCTCCTTCTGTTGAATACAGAAAACGAATTCCTGATGCTCCTCTCTGTCCTCGCCCTGATCGGGGCATTGTTTCACACCCTTAATCACTCGGTTTTCAAGGGCCTTCTCTTCCTTTCGACCGGGAGTCTTCTCTATGCAACCGGAACCAAGGACCTTAACAAGCTTGGCGGTCACATGAAGCTTATGCCGGTTACTGCTATTGTTGCAGGGATTGCAAGCCTTTCCGTTGCAGGGATGCCGTCATTCAGCGGTTTTGTGAGCAAGTGGACGATTATTTCCTCCTCGATACTTGCCGGGAGCGAGTTGTTTTTCCTGGCCATCTTCGGAATCATTGCTCTGTTTACGAGCGCCATGACCCTGGCCACATATGTTAAGTTTTTCGGAATGGCTTTTGCATCTTCCGGAATGGAATCGACAGGGAAAAAAGAGGTAAAAGAAGTCCCATTCGGAATGCTTCTCCCGAAAATTGTTCTCGCAGCACTCTGTCTTGTCCAGGGCCTGATCCCCTACTTTTATTTCCAGATCATTATGGATATCTTCAAGAAATCTCACGGTTGGGTCATGTCATCTCTCTTCGAATCGGTGACTATGAATAATTACATTATGAATAACACAATGGGTGTTTCAGTTACAATTCCCGGTTTGAATACCATTATATCTTCAGTAGCGGTGCCGGCTATCGTACTCCTGGTGCTTGCTGCTGGATTTGTTTTTGCATGGCTGCTCAAAAAATCAGGCGGCGCTGCCGAGAAGGAGGTCCCGACCTGGTTATGCGGATATCAGGATGCCAATGATAAGAACAGGTTTACCAGCAAGAACATGTATTTTGTATTCAAGAAGGCGCTCTGGTGGACGGGCGGAAATGTTAAAAAATAAGGAATATTATTACAAGAGGTAAATCATGCTTACTATAGATGATGTAAAGAGCCAGTTAAAGAATACATTCAAGGACAGCATTAAGGGTTTTGAACAACCTTCCGGTTCGAGGCTGTTCGTGGACATCGACAAAAACAAGGTGAAGGACATTTCTAATGCAATCATCGCAATGGGCGGACGGTACCTTGTCAGCGTCGGATACGATAATATCAGCCGGGACAAAACGCTGGGTTTGATTCATAACTTCAGCCTTGACCGGGAACATATTCTACTATGCCTGCGCACGAGCGCCCCTGTCGACAACCCGTCTTTCGATTCAATCACACCGGACATCCCCAATGCGGGATGGTCAGAGCGCGAATATATGGACCTTCTCGGTATGAAGTTTCCCGGGCATCCCAAACCAAAAAAACTCATACTTGCCGATGACTGGCCGGCAGGAATATATCCCCTCAGAA
>JBFZEZ010000216.1:0-3418 GCA_041306585.1 Spirochaetota bacterium
CGACCTCGCGGTTCAGATTAGTTTTCTCGAGTGGAAAAATCCCGACGCAGGATTTATCAAGAGCACGTATCGGCTGTTAAAAACACTCGGTGATACTATCAATTCTCATTCCTACGAAGACCTTCAGGAGAAACTCGTTTTCAAGAACAGGGGGGACCATCGATTGCAGTCAGTGCTGAATATTTTTGATCTGTATCAGGTGACGAGCGGAAGTCTGGATACACTCAATCTTAAATTGGAAGATGATATCCCGGATGAAATCCTTTCGGATGCATACATTCATGGAAAACAGGAAAGAGACAAAAAAAGGCTTATCGATATCATGAATTACGCAAAGAGCACTTCGTGCAGGAGAAAATATATCCATGCATATTTTGGTTTTCACGAAGTGCCGTGCGGTAACTGCGATAATTGCGCTGATTGATTCAGAAACGGGTAATCATAGCACGAGGTTTTAACCGGCAGCCCTCAATGTACTGAAATTCCTTTCTCACTGAAAATTCCCTTCACTTCAGAGAGCCTCTGTTCCGACGGGGGTTCCAGCTTGGAAAAGCCGAATGATTCCCCGAGTTCCATCCACTTGAATTCAGCCATTTTGTGATAGGGTAAAATTTCCACCATTTCGACGTTTTTGAGGGTGTTGATAAACCCGGCAAGTTCATTGAGCATAATATCATCATCGGTTATCCCCGGCACAAGGACATGCCGGATCCACATGCGTTTTCCTATTTCTGAAAGTCGACGGGCAAAGCTTAAAACAGGATCAAGATCGACCCCGGTGAGTTGCTTGTGTATCACCGGATTGATGCATTTGAGATCAAGCATAATCAGATCGGCCAGCTGAATCGCTTCCTCTGATTTTTCGTAATTTATATATCCGGATGTATCTATCGCGGTATGGATTTTGTCGAGTTTGCACAATCGGAGAATGTCGGCAACGAATCCCGGCTGCATAAGCGGTTCTCCTCCGGTCAGTGTGACGCCTCCATTCGAATAGCGGAAATAGGAGCGGTATTTCCGAATTTCAGAAAAAATCCGCTCCGCAGTCATTTCAATTCCGTCCCGGATCTTCCAGGTGTCGGGATTATGGCAGAACCTGCATCGTAAAGGACACCCTTGCAGAAAAATAACACAGCGGATACCGGGTCCGTCGACTGTCCCGCATGTCTCTATCGAGTGCACCTTTCCGACGACAGTCGTTCGGGGTGTACTAATATTTCTCATGGAAAGTCCTCTTGATAACATCGAGCTGCTGTTCCTTGGTGAGTTTGATGAAATTCACCGCATACCCAGAAACCCGAATGGTCAACTGCGGGTATTTTTCCGGGTGGTCCATTGCGTCAAGCAGCGTCTCTTTGGCGAACACATTCACATTTATATGATGGCCGCCGTCATGAAAATACCCGTCAATCAAACCGATCAAGTTGGCAATGCGGTCCGGTCCGGTTTTTCCAAGGGCTGTGGGTATTATCGAGAATGTATATGAAATACCATCCTCCGCGTATTCATACGGGAGTTTCGCGACCGACGCCATGGACGCGATGGCGCCGTTCGTGTCGCGGCCGTGCATCGGGTTTGCACCTGGTGCAAAGGGTTCGCCTGATTTCCGTCCATCGGGGGTGCTCCCTGTTTTTTTGCCGTACACGACGTTCGAAGTAATAGTAAGAATAGAAAGGGTCGGCGTCGAATTTCGATACGTCTTGTGCTTCTTAAGCTTATTCATAAAACACCTGACGATATCAACGGCGATTTCGTCGACACGTTCGTCGTTGTTTCCGAAAGCCGGATAACTCCCTTCTATCTCATAATCGGTGACAAGCCCCTGTTTATTCCTGACTACCTTCACCCGTGCGAACTTTATTGAAGCCAGGGAATCGGCAACCACAGAGAGTCCGGCAAAGCCGCATGCGGATGTCCGGTAAATCTCGCGGTCGTGTAGGGCCATCTGGATCCTTTCATACGCGTATTTATCGTGCATATAATGAATTATATTCAGGGTATTGATGTAAAGCTGAGCGAGCCAGTCCATCACCTGGTCGTATTTTCGCATCACCTCATCGTAGCTGAGATATTCAGCAGTGATCGGAGCGAATTCCGGTCCCACCTGGTCCCCTGACATTTCGTCACGCCCGCCGTTGATGGCGTATAGAAGGGCCTTGGCAAGGTTGGCGCGAGCCCCGAAAAATTGCATCTGTTTGCCGATCCTCATCGCAGACACACAGCAGGCGATACCGTAATCGTCGCCGTGCGAGGGACGCATTAAATCATCGTTTTCATATTGAATAGTACTGGTATCAACAGAAATCTGTGTGCAGAATTTCTTAAAATGAACCGGAAGATTTTCAGACCAGAGGATTGTCAGATTCGGCTCCGGGGCGGCGCCGAGGTTGTAGAGGGTCTGGAGCATACGGAAACTTGTCTTAGTTATCAGGGTCCTGCCGTCGATCCCCATGCCGCCGATCGCTTCGGTGATCCATACCGGGTCACCTGAAAAAAGCTGGTCGTATTCCGGGGTGCGAAGGAACCGTACAATGCGAAGCTTCATAATGAAGTGGTCGATTATTTCCTGAGCTTCCTGTTCAGTAAGTACCCCGTCTATTAAATCGCGTTCAAAATATATGTCAAGAAATGTCGATACGCGTCCAAGGGACATTGCCGCGCCGTTCTGTTCTTTAACAGCTGCAAGGTAACCGAAATAAGTCCATTGAACCGCTTCGAGTGCGTTTGAAGCAGGTCTGCCGATATCGAACCCGTATGATTGGCCCATCTGCTTCAGTTCTTTAAGGGCTTTTATCTGCTCCGAAAGCTCTTCCCTTAGGCGCACAATCGGGGATTCCACGTAATCGTAATCGAGCAGGTCTTTTTCGCGTATTCTATCCTGAATTAAAAAATCAATCCCGTAAAGAGCAACACGGCGATAATCGCCTATAATGCGGCCCCTGCCGTATGCATCGGGAAGGCCGGTGATGATTCCGTTTTTCTTGGCGAGTTTCATGTCATTGGTATAGGCGTCATGTACCGCCTCGTTATGCGTTTTTCGATAGCGGGTAAATATTTCCGTAATTGCGGGGGAGATTTTATATCCATAAGCTTCCAAACCCTGGGCAACCATGCGGATGCCGCCAAAAGGCATTATGGCTCGTTTCAGGGGAGCATCAGTCTGCACACCGACTATCTTTTCGAGGTCTTTATCGATATATCCGGGCCGGTGGGATATGATTGACGAAATCAAGTCCGTATCGGCGTCTAAAATTCCTTTTTCTCTCTCTTTCTTTGTGAGTTCGCAAATATTCTTCCAGAGGATGGTGGTAGATTTGGTTGGTCCTTCGAGAAAAGTGCAGTCGCCAAGGTAGGGGGCGTAATTTTTCTGGATGAAGTCACGAACATTTATTTCGTCCTGCCATTCACCTGGAAAAAA
>JBFZEZ010000217.1:0-7387 GCA_041306585.1 Spirochaetota bacterium
TTCTTCAATCAAAAAATTAAAATGTTCTTCAACATAATCATTAATAGCAAAACATCATTCAAAAAAAACCCTCTCGGGGGGGTGGGGGGGCTTCGTGAACGAGATATGGGTAGTTGTTAGCCCCGGAGGGGGATTTGGGGAATGTAGGGGGGGAACATTTATTGATTTGATGAAAATTAATATTATAAAGTTTCTAGTCCCCTTTACTGTAATTAATCTTGACAACAAATATTTTGTATATTATTAGAATAGTGTATATTTATATCCTTGAAGAAGAATTATGGGGATTTTTTCCCTGATTTTAAAAGAAAGTTGATATTTAATACATCATTGTTTATAAAAGTAATACATGATAACTTTTTTTACTTGTATAATCTAAAAATCATGATAAAATATTGATGGAGTTTATAAAGTGAAGCACAGAGCAGATTTTCCAAGCCTGAGTGAAAGAATACCTGATGGGATCAAGCCTGGGGGGCATCCGTACAAGGTTATGATCGTTGAAGACAAGGAATTTCAGAGAAAACAGATGGCCCAGATCCTGGAATCCGAGGAATACGAGATAGTCGCAACGGCTGCCAATGGACAGGAAGCCCTCGAAATCATTGAAAAAATCGGCAACCAGCTTGATCTTATAACGACGAACCTTGATATGCCTGTGCTTGATGGATATGCGATGATGCACCAGCTTCAGGGGAAAAACATTAAACCGATTATTGTTTTTGTCAGTGAAGATACTACAAAAGGCGTTATGCAGGATCTTATATCAATGGGGATAGTTGATTATATTCTCAAGCCGATAAACAGGCGTCTTTTTCTCGAACGAATAAAGAGAGCTCTATCGCGGGAAAAATAACACATTAACATGGTGAGTATATGTCAGAAAGCCTTGATTTGGCAATAAACTCTCTATCTGAGCAAACAAAGAAGTTTGACATGGCCCTTCATTTTACCCATGGTGATTCTGAAAAAGCCAGGGAGATGGTTGCGGGTTCATATAAAGACCTTTATGTAATAAAAGGAAAATTTAATTCAACCTCTACATTCGGGGCATTCATTATTTTTTTTAACGTCTCTTATACCGGAGTGGTCCACTGTTTTGCAGCCATTACCCGCAACCCTTCTATCGATGATATTAAAACCAGGGTTCCATGGAAATTATTTGAAGAGGACCTGGTGGGTTACGCCGGGAAAGCTGACAACGATGGTATGGTAGCATCCCAGGTAAAGGACGCACTGAGAAAGTACTTTTCAATGCAGGTAAGCAAGGAACAGAAAGCCCTTGAATTGAAAACGTTTCTCGATAAGCAGGATGATATTGCGATCAATCATCTAATCCAGAAGTTTCTCCAGGCACAATTCGGCTGGCAGGGTGTAGGGGTTGTAGCCGATTATGAACAGCTTTCATCCCTTGATCTGGAATTATTATCCTCCACAAGCCTGAAAATCGGACAGGATGAAAATGCCCTTGATAAACCTGCAAAAGAAGAAGCACCCATTGAGGCCGAGAAGGATCCGTTAGAGGGAAAAGAGATAAAACTGGTTCTTGATGGGAGTTTTATACTCTCTCCCATCAAGGGTAAAGACATTGCAAAGTTGATTGTCGGCGACAGAATCCGGGTCAATCTTTCACCGAATAATTCCAAGGCTTTCCAGGTGGCAAGGGCATTCAACGCGGTTGAAGGAGAGAAAATACTGCCAATTGTCGGGCGCGTTACATATTTGAAACGCGACAGCAAGGGGATCTTAAAGGCGTATGTCATCGTAGCCAAAGGCATTTATGTAAAGATACTCGAGGAAGAAGAAAACATTAAAGTGGCGTTGGATCCAACACATGAAATGTCTCACCAAAAGGAATCCGTGAAAAAACCATTTAACACGGGGACCCTTCTTGTTATTATTCTTGTTTTTACGCTTATTGTTATGCTGGGAATGATTATTATTTTTTCGATTTGATCCCATCCCCCCGGCTTTTTAATGCATTTTTCTCTGCACCCCAAAGTATTGCACGAAGCACGTCAGTCGAGCAGGCGCATCGGCAGCCCTCTGCGGTAAAGATTATCCTTAACCTCTTTGATTGATATCTCCCTAAAATGAAAAATAGATGCTGCAAGGACAGCGTCAGCCCTACCGCTTGTAAGTCCTTCATACATATGATCAATTGTGCCAACACCGCCTGAGGCAATAACAGGGATTGTCACAGCATCGGAGATAGTGCGCGTCAGGGGGATGTCGTATCCTGCCTTTGTTCCGTCCCGGTCCATGCTGGTGAGGAGTATCTCTCCGGCGCCAAGCTCTTCAGATCTCATTGCCCATGCAACCGCATCAATATCGGTCGGGGTGCGGCCCCCATGGAGATAGACAGTCCACCCCCCTGCGGTATTTCTTTTTGCGTCAATTGCAACAAGTATGCACTGCGATCCGAACATTTTTGCCGACTCAGTTATAATTGAAGGGTTCTGGACAGCAGCTGTGTTTATTGAGACCTTGTCGGCACCATTTTCGAGCATCAGGCGCACATCATCAACTGTCCGGATCCCCCCCCCCACGGTAAAAGGGATATGCACCGTTTCAGCGACCTTTTTTACCATTTCGAGGATTATTCCCCGTTTGTCGGATGAGGCGGTGATATCAAGAAATACGAGTTCGTCGGCCCCCTCTTTGTCATAAAATTTTCCGTTTTCAACCGGGTCGCCCGCATCGACAAGATTAACAAAATTAACCCCTTTTACCACGCGGCCGCTATCAACATCAAGACAGGGAATGATTCTTTTTGCTAGCATTGTATCTCTCTGGTTTGGAGTGAAGTGCCTGATCAGTTAAGAATCATTTATGTAATTTGACAATACTTTTTTGTTTATTACTTGATGAAGGACTATTTAAAGTAATCAACCGAATGTGTAAGACTCGCACTCACTCGGGTGAGCCTGGCGTCTGGCACCCTCTCCCCAGCTTCGCACAGGCGAGGGTGCGTCTTACACAATATGGTAACGCCAATAAATCGCATATGTAAAAAAAAAGAGATCATGTGTATGATCTCTTAATTTAAAGGAGGTGATTATGAAAAAAATGTTCATTCGCAATCTACATTAGTTATGATGCATTTATTAGGGTTGAGTTACAAAAAAACATTGAATTATTTTACTATACATACTATTTAATTGATATACCATAAAATTCAGTACTCTAATTCTGGATAGCTGGTCTACGTTATTATTTATTTGAGGAGAATGAAATGTCAGAAAAAGAAAAGGACATAAAAATCGAAGTGAAAATTGAGGAGTCAATCGCAACCGGTTCATTCGCCAATTTCAGCAATATCAGCCACTCACCTGATGAATATATCATTGATTTTTTATTCATACATCCGGCGCCTCCCCCGGGTTTTGGAAAGCTGGTGTCGCGGGTAATACTCACGCCGGCCCATGCTAAAAAACTGCTTGGGGCTCTCGGCCGCAATATTCATGAATACGAAAGCAGGTTTGGAGAGATAAAAATTGAATATCAGCAGAGGGACATCGGCAATTTGCAGTAACAGGGGAGACGAAAATCCGGGGCTGAAGTAATTTTTTTCAGGTGAAAAACGGGGAGGCAATGGATGGTCCGATATACAGCCGTCACTCTTATGGTATCTTTCGTAATGTTGTTGCCGAATAATGCTTTCATGGTCCACTCGGCACAGGAAGAAAACCTCGCCTTTGTTCAATATGTAACACTTCAGAAAATGTATGCAGACTGGCATAGGGGACGTTTTGGGAGCAGAAAATATCATGAATATTTTTTACGTGAATTTCTCGCTTATTTGAGAAACCGGTCAATTGAAACCGATAATAATTATATTTTAACGGATCCTTTAAATCCAGATGAACCCAAGGTGAGATGTCAATTTTTGGAGTGCCGCTGGCTGTATATATATGGCAACATCGACGAAGGGGATATGAGGAAACTTATTGATGAAAACCCGGAAATAACGAGTGAAATAGTTCGGAAAAATTTTTTTATAGCTGTCCGCGGAGTTGTAGTGAAGACAAGGCTGACGAGGGACGTCTATGGCGATATAGTGGAATTGTATCTGGATAAAATTCGATTAATTTATAAAAAATGATTGAATTTTAATTATGACCGCCTTGATGATCCAGTTCATAATTTAAAGAGGTGATTTTATGTGCGGTATTGTCGGTTATATCGGGGGAAAAAATGCGAGCGAAGTAATCCTTCATGGACTGAAGCGCCTTGAATATCGAGGGTATGATTCGGCCGGGATCGCACTGAATGGCCCTGATCTGATTATCAGGAAAACCGTGGGGAAAATTTCAGAACTTAATTCAATTGTCGATATTGAAAGCTATAAAAACATTCACGCGGGTATAGGCCACACTCGATGGGCAACGCATGGCGTTCCCTCGCAGGCCAATGCGCACCCGCACCAGTGCTGCAATAAAATGATTGCGCTTGTACATAACGGAATCATCGAGAATTATAACGTTCTTAAGGAGGCCCTGATTAATGATGGGCATGTTTTTACAAGCGAAACCGACACCGAGGTCGTTGTGCACCTTATCGAGCACTACCATAAGACTGATTCCCTGATCGATTCAGTTTTGAAGGCGCTTACCCGGGTTGAAGGCGCATACGGGATCGCTGTCATTTCAAAAAAAGAACCGGATAAAATTATTGCTGCCCGCAAAGGGAGCCCCCTCATTCTCGGGATCGGCGTTAATGAGATGATACTTGCCTCTGATGCCAGCGCAATAGTCGAATATACCCGTAACGTCGTTTACATCGAGGATAATGAAATCATCGAAATATCTTCAAACGGGTACCGGACCTATGATTTGAACAAAAAGCAGATAGATAAACAGGAAGATACAATTGACTGGGACATTGTCTCTATAGAAAAACAGGGCTTCGACCATTTTATGCTGAAAGAGATACATGAACAGAAGGAGACCATAAGGAATGCATTCCGAGGCAGGATCATCACAGAGACAGGCTCGGTGCGACTTGACGGGCTTCGTCTCACCGATTTGGAATTGAACGATATACATCGAATTATTTTTATTGCGTGCGGAACGTCATGGCATGCCGGGCTTATCGGGGAATACCTCATCGAGGAATTCGCACGGATCCCCGTTGACGTGGAGTATGCCTCTGAATTCAGGTACCGGAAGCCGATTTTACAAAAAGGCGACCTTGTTATCAGCATCAGCCAGTCGGGGGAAACCGCTGATACCTTGGCTGCACTGCGGGAGGCCAAGGCCAGGGGGGTGAAAGTACTCGGTCTCACCAATGTTGTCGGCAGCACCATCGCGCGTGAATCCGAAGGAGGGGTGTATATTCATGCCGGTCCGGAAATCGGGGTCGCTTCCACGAAAGCATTTACATCACAGATTACAGTTCTTATTCTTCTTATGGTCCTGCTTGCCCGCAGAAAGGATATGACCATGATTGAAGCGCAGAATATTCTGCGCGACCTGCAGAAGGTCCCTGATTGTGTTGAAAAAATTGTCAAAAACGATATCATTAAACAGATAGCTGCAGAGAATAAGGACATGCGGAATTTTCTCTACCTCGGGAGGGGTATACAGTTCCCTGTCGCACTCGAGGGGGCGCTGAAGCTGAAAGAGATTTCATATATCCACGCCGAGGGATATCCTGCCGCAGAAATGAAGCATGGACCGATAGCGCTTATCGATGAAAATATGCCGGTCGTATTTATTGCCCCCCAGGATGAGGTTTATTGCAAAATCATAAGCAACATGGAGGAAGTACGCGCACGCTGTGGGAAAATAATCGCCATCGCGACAGAAGGGGACAAGGATATCACACGATATGCTGACAGCGTCATATATATTCCATGGGTTAACAAGGTGGTCTCCCCGCTCCTTACAGTCATTCCCCTGCAATTGCTCGCCTATTATATTGCAGTATTGCGCGGGTGCGATGTTGACCAGCCCCGGAACCTGGCGAAAAGCGTTACCGTGGAATAGTGAAAATTTTTTTTTTATACCTGCTGTATATTGGTTGACAAGTATTCGGTCTTGGAATTTGATTCAATTCATTGACTTAAAAAATGAGCATATTCGTTTCGACCCGCAGGGTCTGACTGTGCAATAATTAACAAAATGATGAAGAGGGAACGATGATAATTATTGAAAGCATTAATCATATTTTTCTTACTGTTTCGGACCTTGAACAATCGATAAAATTTTATAGAGACCTATTTGATTTTGATGTTATTGAGAAACTCGGTTCTGCAGGGCAGGCTTTTTTGAAAATGGGTGATATCTTACTTGGCTTGATTGAAGTCCCCGGGTATAAAAATAGTGAAAAATCGCAGAATAGGATATCTTTTTTCGTTGATGAAGAAGATTTTGAAGACGCTGTTGATGAACTTGAGGACCTCGAGATGAAAATCGTATATGGTCCGGAAAACATCCGTAACGGCCAGTGCATTATTTTTCTTGATCCTGACGGAAACCAGATCGAGTTGTCATATCCTCGACTCGCATAATTTATTAATATTCACTATTTTTTCGAAAGGCGACGCATTAATGTGTCGCCTTTTTGAATCAATGAGCAACCGATATGTAGAGGGATTATGAAAAAGGATTTCCTGCAGCTTTTATTTTCCAACAAAGTGCTCCCGATCGGAATTTTCGATAATCCTGATTATTCAGTACGAACAGCTGAATTACTCCTTTCTTGTTCTATATCCATCATGGAAATTACCGTACGGACAAAGAGTGCATATGAATGCATAGAAGCGATACGGAAAAAGGTCCCTGAGATGTTTATCGGTTCAGGCAGCGTACTTTCTATCAACACCCTGCAGAATGCCCATGACAGCGGCGCCCAGTTTGCAGTTGCACCTGGATTTGATCCTGAAATAGTCGATTATGCCGCTTCATTGAACCTCCCCTTTATACCTGGCGCGGCGACCCCGACAGAGCTTACCGCGGCACTCAAGAAATCACAAACTGTCAAAATATTCCCGGCTTCATCCCTTGGCGGGGTGGAATATCTGAAGGCAATAACCGCCCCTTTTGTTCTTGAAAATTTTTATCTTGTCCCCACAGGCGGGGTGGGCGAAAAAAATTATATCGAGTATCTTAAACTGGACAAAGTGGCTGCCTGCGGGATGTCATATATCGTAGATAAAGCGTTAATCGAAAGTGAGGATTTTGAAACACTTGAAAAGCGCATCAAGGGCATTGTGGCGGGACTTCATGAACATTCCCTTCGTCTTGCAAAAGGCTTTTGAGAAAAGGGCCGGCCTTTTTGAAGACCTGCATACTGACTGTTTTCGTCTTTTTAATCATGCAGGTGATGGTATTCCAGGTCTTACAATTGATATGTATGGCGAGTATATCCTCGTTCAGTTTTT
>JBFZEZ010000218.1:0-9714 GCA_041306585.1 Spirochaetota bacterium
ATAGTATCGCCGGACTGGGGCCAGGAGCAGTTTGACATGACTATAAAAAAATTGATCGAACTGGAGGTGAAATTTGTAAACCTTCAACCCCTGACGCCGCTTCCCGGCACGGGCCTGAATATTCCGGAAGACAGGGTGATCATAGACAGAAAGGATTATCCGAAATGGGACATGGCGCACGTTTCTATCATCCCCGATAAAATGAGCCTTGAAGATTTTTACTACAACATCATCAGGGCCTATGATAAAGTGATTCTGCATCCAAAATTTGTTCTGAGTCATCTCCGGCATTCCCCGTGGCAGGTGTATAAAATTATCGGCGGGGCCATGCATGTGCGCGGGCAATACTTCAAAAAATACAAGGAATCATTAAAAGCCGCAAAAAATGTAATGAAAGCAAAGGGAATACCCCCTACGGTGTAATCCTATCATATGCAACTAAAGGTGAATGTATGCCAAAAAAATTCAAATTAATGTTTATACAGGCGACCCAGTACAGCGCAGCGAGCAAGCTGGGGCTCTGCAAACAGAAGAAGATATATCTCCCGGGCCTTGTATTTCCGCTTCTCGCGGCTCTGACCCCCGATAATTGGGAGATAGATGTAAAGCTTGAGGTGGTGGACGATATCGATTTCGACGCTGACGTAGACCTCGTCGGCATCGGATGTATGGGACACGCAGTGTTTCGCGGCATCGATATCGCTGATGAGTTTAGAAAACGCGGGAAAAAAGTTTTTTTCGGGGGCTACATGGCGTCGATGCTCCCCGATTTTGTGGCGCCCCATGCCGACAGTATCGTCATAGGGGATGCGGAAATTTCGTATCCACAACTCCTCAAGGACTTTGAGAAAAATGGAAAACTGAAAAAAATATATGACAACCCGCTGAAAAACCTCGATGGTCTGCCGGTTCCCCTATACGAACACCTGACAAGGAAAAACATCGGCGACATGCTCCCTGTGCAGGCGGGGAGGGGGTGCCCGCATACCTGCAGTTTTTGTTCCGTCGCCTGTATTTACAAAGGAAAATACATGTCGCGCCCGATAGATGAAGTCATGAACGATATATATAGAATAAAAGAACTCGGCTACAACGGGATCTACCTTCTTGACGACAATATTGTGAGCAATCCCACATTTCTCGATGAATTTGCGGAGAGGATGAAGCCCCTTGACATGATCTGGAGCAGCCAGTGCTCGCTCAACCTGGCGCGGAACCCGGGGCTCCTGAAAAAGGTCGCAGCTTCAGGGTGCAAAGTTTTAAGCTTCGGTCTTGAAAGCATCACACAGGAGGGCCTCGACAAACTCAATAAAAAGTGGGTGAAGGTCAGCGAACACGAGGAACTTCTCGGGCGTATTATGGATGCCGGCATTATGGCAAGCACCGAAATGATGATCGGGACCGACAGCGACACGGAGGAATCCATACGTGAAACGGCCGCATTCATCAAGAGGACCAAGGTTGCGATCCCCCGGTTTTACATACTGACACCATTCCCGGGGTCCCCGCTGTATGACGAGTACAAGAAAAAGGGGAAGTTAATTCATGAAAACTATATAGAATATACCGGAACAAATTGTGTCCATTATCCGGAAAAAATTTCCCCCGAAAAATTGAATGAAATGTACCGGTGGCTTACCACCGAGGTTTTTTCCCTGCCGCATATTTTTTCGAGGCTTTTATGCAGCAAAGGGCTGATGACAAACACACGATATTATCTCATCGCCCTGCTGATGAACCTGCAGTATCGCATTTACACGAGGAGGGGGGATGCCCCGAATATTTTTTAAACGAAAAGGGATATCTGCATGATAACAATAAAAGAAGTGACAACGGGCAGGGACCTGAAGAAATTCATTGATTTTCCGCATCGGCTGTACAAAAGCGACGCCAACTATGTCCCTGAATTATATCTCGGGCAAAAATTTTTGTTCAACAAAAAAAAGAACCCTTTCTTCAGGCATTCGAAAGCCGATTTATTTCTGGCCGTAGCGGAAGGCGAAGTTGTCGGGCGTATCGCTGCAATTAAAAACAATAACCATAACGAATATCACCGGGATAAAACCGGTTTTTTTGGTTTTTTTGACGTCATCGACGATTATAATGTTGCACAGGCCCTGCTGGAGAGGGCGGTTGCCTGGGTCAAAGAGGAGGGGCTGACATCGATAATCGGGCCCATGAATTTTTCGACAAACGAGTCCTGCGGGATACTGATCAACGGCTATGGCAGTCCGCCGGTGATCATGATGCCTTATAACAAGCCTTATTACGCAATGTTTTTGGAGAAATACGGCTTCGGAAAAAAAATCGACCTTTTCGCTTATGATTTTTCCGTGTCGCCGGTCACTGAAGAAACGGCAAAGCTCGGTGAATCGCTCGATGCCAAATTGGCAGAAGAAAAAATAACCATCCGGCCGATTGATTTCAAAAATCTTAAAAAAGAAATTCTGCAGATAAGGGAGGTCTATAATGCGGCGAATGAAAAAAACTGGGGCTTCGTCCCGCTGACGGAGGATGAGTTCACCCATATGGCCGACGACATCAAACTGGCGACAAACGCTGACCCTGAATACATCCTCGTGGCGGACCATGCCGGGACAATAGTCGCATATCTTGTGACGCTTCCTGATTTGAACATGGTTTTTAAAAAAATCAGGAATGGGCGGCTTTTTCCCGCCGGTCTGTTCAAGCTTTTATATCTCAAGAACAGGGTGAAAGGATTAAGAATAATAATCCTGGGGGTCCTTGAGAAATATCGCTTCAAGGGGATCGAAATGAGCTTTTTCCTTCATAATTACAGAAATATTGTGAGAAAGAAGTATTCCTATGTTGAAGCGTGTTATGTTCTTGAGACCAACGAGTCGATGAATCGTCTCATGAAAAAAAGCAACGGCACCATTACGAAAAAGTACCGGATATATGAATTACCGTTTTATAACGACTGAGGGCATGGCCGCGTTCAGGAGAAACAACGCATAATGCATCTGATAGATGGAAATGTGTAAAAAAGTAAGGAAGGTTATAACCGTGAGTAAAAAAAATGTAGAGCAGAAAAAGAAGCGTTTTTTATTGATGCGTACGCGATATACCGGCCCATTCTCGAATTTTGATCCGGTCAAAGTTGAACCGCTCGACCTTGAATATCTTGCCGGGGTCCTAAACCTGGAGGGGCACGAGTACCGGATATACGATACCATTGTGCGTGATATTTCAGCTGAAAAGGCGATAAGGGAATATAACCCGGACGTTGTAGGCATAACAGGCTATGTAAACGGAAAAGATGTCATAATCGAATACGCCCGGGCGGCGAAAAAATTCAATAAAGATATCACGGTGCTTGTCGGGGGGGTGCATGCCGAAATGAATTACGGGGATTTTTATCATCCTGAGGTCGACATCATCGTCCAGAGCGGCGGTTTTCAAACGTTCAGGAAGCTGATAAAAAACGACCTGAATCCCGAGAAATGCCGAAGCATTAAGGGGACCTGCATGCGCGACCAGTCGGGAGAGTGGAAATTCAACGGCAGGGTCGCCCTGGATATGAATGACATGATTTTTCCGGACCGGAGTCATTTTTACCGGCATAAAGATGCGTTTACGTATCTCTATTACGGGCCCACCGCGATGGTTAAGTCCGCTTATGGATGTCCCTATCGCTGCAACTTTTGTTACTGCAAATTTTTGAATGACAACAAATACAGCGCGCGCCCCATCGAAGAGGTGGTCGACGAAATCGCAGGTATTGATTGCGACACCATATGGCTTGTCGATGATACATTTCTGATCGATAAAAAACGATTGCTTGCAATGCGCGACCTGCTGCGGAAAAGGGATATCAAAAAGAAATTTATCGTTTACGGAAGGGCTGATTTTATCGCAAAGAATGAACCTTTCATGCCGGTCCTCAGGGAGATAGGCATTATTGATGTCATCGTGGGACTGGAGGCCATCGATACGGATCAACTGGAAAATTACGATAAAGCATACACCGCCAGGGAAAATGAGGAATGCGCGAGAATTTTAAGAAAAGAGGGGATCAATCTGACCGGCCTTTTCATTGCCGGCACTGATTCCACGGTTGATGATTTCCGGCGCTTGAAGAACTGGATCTACCGGGAAAAAATCATGAATTTTACCGTATCGATATTCACCCCTGTCCCGGGGACCCCGGAATTCGACAGTTACAAAGACAAGCTTATAACGACTGATTACCGCAAATGGGACTTTATACATCATGTTATTGAACCAACGAAACTGGGCCAAACGCGGTTTTTTATTGAGATCTATTTGCTCTATTTGAGGCATTTTTTGATCAACAGCAGGCTGCGGAAGTATTATTTTCATGACGCGATTAAAAAAATACGTTCGCTTTTTTCTCTAAAAACCCGGCAATCGCAGAATTGATCGCAGCTCCGCGGGGGGATTTGTTGTTGCAGAACGTCTGTGGAATCGAGGTGGCAGCTCATGAACATTGATTTTAGAGATACCTATCTGGAATATTGCAAACCGAAGCTTGCGAAAATTCTTAAAGTAATGCGGCTCGATAAAATATATCATCGCGCCGAGGGTGATTATGTATATTACAATGACGAGTCAGGAAAAGAGGTCAGGGTCATCGATTTTCTCGGCGGGTTCGGGGCCACCCTTTTCGGACACAACCACCCGAAATTGGTTGAAGTCGCGATCAGCAATTTTACGGAAAAATTACCCTTCGCTGCCCAGGCAAGTTTCAGGGGACATGCCGGGGTCCTCTGCGAAAAATTGAACCGGATACTCTTTGACCGCACAGGAAAAAATTACATTACCACCCTGGCGAGCACCGGTACTGAATGCGTCGAAGCCGCGATCAAACATGCCGAGCTTGCCCATTATAACCGGATTCAACGCCTCCATTCAGAGCTGGAAAAACGCATTGTTATTCTGAAACAGCAGTTCAATGACGGGCTCATCACCGTCTCGCCGGAGGTCTTTCCATTCGCGCAGGAAGTCATGGATGTGGACAGTCATGCCGGCACATTGCGGATTATCTCCGAGATGAAGTCGTACAATTCCCGCATTTTAAGAATTGAACCATATTTTTTGAGCCTGGAAAAATCATTTCACGGTAAAACATCAGGCTCCGTGAAATTGACGCATTATGAAGAGTACAGGGAACCGTTTTCAAGAATCGGCCTGCAGGTGAAATTTATCGCATCCGGCAGCACAGAAGGACTGTTCGATGCGATCGATAAAGCCACCATTTACTACCTCTGGCCTGAAGTGAATGAGCGTAATGAAATTTGCATTGTAAAAAAGAAATACGTGAATATTTCCGCCATGTTCATTGAGCCCCTTCAGGGCGAGGGGGGTATAAACATCATACCTGCCGCATTTCTTAAGTTTTGCAGGGAACAGGCCTCACTTAATCAATTTCCTCTTATTTTTGATGAAATTCAATGCGGCATGGGGCGCACCGGTACATTTCTTTTTTCGGAACACTCCGGTGTCGTTGCGGATTATTACCTTCTGTCGAAAAGCCTGGGTGGCGGGATATCAAAGATTTCAGCCATGATGGTACATAAAGAAATATATGAAGAAGATTTTGGTTTTATCCACAGCTCCACCTTCGCCGAGGATGATCACAGCGCGCGGATCGCCCTCGCGGTCCTTGAATTGTTGGAAAATGATGAAAACCTGATGGATAATTGCGTAAAACGGGGTGCACGGCTCAGGGAGGGCCTCGAGAAAATAAAAAATGAATTTCCCGGTGTGATCGAGGATGTTAAAGGCGCGGGACTGATGCTTGGTGTTCGTTTCTGCAGTCAGGCCCAGAGCGGGTCAGTGACATGGAGGGTGCTGTCGTCGCAGAGTCTTCTCGGGCCCACAATAGCCGGATATCTCCTTCATGAGCATGGCATCCGCGTGGTCCCGACACTTTCCAATAACGCGACAATACGCCTCGAACCTTCAGCTTACATTTCCGAGGAGGATTGCGATGCATGCATAAGCGCATTCAGGCGCCTTTGCCGAATCTTATACCTCGAGAACCCTTACGCCCTTACCCGGTATGTTATTGGTAAAGAGAAGCCCGGCGACACAGGTGAAATCAGGGATTTTCGAAAGGAATTTCCCGTGTATGTAAAGCCTGCACATGCCCGCAAGGTCGCGTTTATCGGCCATTTTATTTTTTCCAGACACCTGATAGATTGGGACGCGGGCCTGGGGCAATTTACCGAAGAGGAGCTGGATGCATTCATCGCCCAGCTGTATCCCGTTATAGGGCCCCACCTAACAGAAATGCGCACGATCAAATCCCTTACCGGCGAGGAGGTCAACCTCAATTTTATAGGTTTGTTTCTTGACGCCCGGATAATCGGATATCATATGCTGACCGGGGACACGACCCTTATCCAGGAAAAAATCGAGGAAGCGGTCGCGATTGCCGTAACTAACGGCTGTCAGGTTGTAGGGTTCGGGGGGTTTACTTCGATAATTACAAAGAACTGCACCAATATCATAACGGATTCCATCTCGCTGACAACCGGGAATTCCTTTACGGTAGCCATAGGCATCGAAGCGATGTTCAAAGTTGCCCTGGAGGCCGGAATTGATTTTTCAAAATCGTGTCTGGCTGCCGTCGGGGCGAATGGAAACATCTGCAGCATATACTGCGAGATTATCGCTGAAAAAATTCCGCGCATAATTTTAATCGGGAGGCCCGGCAGGGAGGATCGGCTGAGGGATGTCGCTTCAAAAATATATTACAATGCATTCATGGATATACTGCAATATAATATTTTTCTGTCCGGATCGAAAACGAACACAAAAAGAGTGATGGAACTGAAAGGGATTGCCAGGGAGATATATTCGACCAGCGCAGTAAAGACCCTGTGCGCTTCATATACCCGGGTCGAGAATATCGGCATGTGGCTTCTGCAGAATATTTCCAATGAATTGAAGGAGAAGGCGCCGGTCGTCATGTCCACTGACTATAACGATCTCAAAGAGGCAAATCTTATCGTGAGCGCAAGCAGCTCCACACAGGCGATTATTTTCCCGCATATGTTGGGCAAGGGGCCTATTGTCATCTGCGATATTGCGGTCCCGCAGGATGTCGACATCTCCGTCAAAAATAAACGAAGCGATGTCACCGTTATACAGGGGGGGGTGGTCCAGTTGCCCTATAACCCTGATTTTAGACTCGGCGGGGTCCCTCTGGATCCGGGCCATTCCTTCGCGTGCATGGCCGAGACTGTTCTGCTTGGCATCAACGCCATCCGTGACAATTACAGCTACGGCAGGATCGATAAAACGAAGGTAAAAAAGATCATGGATATCGCCCATATCCACGGCTTCTCTCTGGCCCGGCCGAAAACAGAGAGGAGCTATTGAGGTTATTTTTTCCTGCTGATCGGGCTTAAGAAATCAGCCATGCATACCGGC
The DNA here is from genome assembly GCA_041306585.1 of Spirochaetota bacterium. Lineage (GTDB taxonomy): Bacteria > Spirochaetota > UBA4802 > UBA4802 > UBA5550 > JBFZEZ01. The sequence goes on from JBFZEZ010000218.1 coordinate 7,423, forward strand.
ACCAGTTCGCCGTTTCGTACCGTTGAATCAGGGCATGATCTGCAGCTTTCTATTTCTCCGTCTTCATTGATGTTGGGCCCTTCCTGGAATGTAAAAAATTTGTAGTGGAGCTCCCCGCCTTTTTTTGTGCACAATAACCAGATGAAATGACAGGTCCTGATTATCGTAATAAGGTTGAAGCTGTTTAACCCGGAAAAAATCATGAGCAGGAACTTCTGTATTCTGCCGGGTTGGTAGAGGAATGTGTATTTTTTCGTAAAAATTTTTTTTACACGGTCGAACCACCATAACAGTCGCGCATATACCGGAGAGAGCGACATTATTTTGAAACTCCCGTCCGGGAAAACGATTGAAAAGACGGCGTAGTTGATCCACCGCCGCGCCTTTTTGTTTTTATTTGAACCGATGTAGAATGCCGGGGTTATGCCATAGTGTTTTTTAATCACGTTCTCGACATCCTGGTTTGTCACCCTTTCGTCCGGAATCGAATCGGCTGATTGTATGGTGCCTGATTTTCGTCTGCCGCTCTTTGTTTTTGCGTATTTTTCAGCTAGGCCGGTGAAGTCGGTATAATTAACCGATAGAAGAAAATGAAGGCGCTGCGAAGCGAAAAGGTGGTCAAGTATATCCGGGAGCTGGCCCAGAAGGGAATGATACAGGGTTATGCTCAGGGATGCCATAAGCCCGTGCTTTTCTATCTTTTCAGCGATGCTGTCTTTTAATGCATATAATTCTTTTTCATTTTTACATCCTTTCGCATCCGGCCTTTTTTGGTAGGAATCCACATGGATGTATACGCGATTGAGCCCAGCGCGTTTGTATTCGGCTAATTTTTTGTCGGGCAAATCATAGCCATTGGACAGGAGTTGCGCCTGCGCACCCTTCCTTGTAATATAGCGTATGATCTCCGGAAGATCAGGATGAAGGGATGCCTCACCTCCGGCTATTGTTACAAGAGAGAGGTTCCTTTCATGAAATGCAAAATCAATTTCCTGTTTTATCTGTTCAAGGGTTTTTGAATAATCGCTCCGGTTTTTATAACACGCCCTGCAGGCAATGTTGCATTTCTGGTTTACTTCAATAACGACATGGGGGGTGTCGGCGCCTGCAAAATCGAGTAAGACTGGTTCCATCACTGTGTACCTCAATGATTGATAAGTTTAATAGCTGTGAAAACCGTTATTCTATTTAATATAATGAATTATCGATAGAATTAAAGAAAAAAAAATTTATATGGCAAATATTTTGATTTTTGACATGGAAAGATACCCGCGGATTTTGGGCAAATACAACGAAATCGTTGCAAAGAGAAAAAAAGACTTGAAATATAATATGCGATAAATACTCTGGTGAAGTATTTTAAGTTTTATTTATTTTTAGTGAGCATTGCAGAGAGTGGCTAAGCCCACTCTCTTTTTGTAATAAGGTGTGACGTTCTGATCTCATGATGCAAGATACTATCAAACAGATAATCGAAACTGTTGCCGGGGAGCTTGGTTACAGCGTTTATGAATCGGCAATTATACCCAGAGGGTTACATTCCCGGATCGTGATAAAGATTGATAAACGCGAAGGGATCGCTCTCCAGGACTGTGAGCTTTTCAGCAGAATGCTCTCCGAGAAATTGGATGGGTGCGAAGTGCTACCCAATTATTCGCTTGAAATATCTTCCCCCGGCATTAATCGGAAAATCCGGAATCTTGAGGAGTTCGAACGCTTTATTGGTGCTCCCGTTAAGGTCATTTACAATGACGGTGAGATCAGGACGCATTGCAAAGGGGTCATACAGTGCGTTGAGAGCGGGTCAGTGCGATTAGTTTCAAATGATAAAGAGATGGTCATCTCTTTTGGCGATATTGTCAGCACAAATTTAGATTATTAGAAAGGTTTTGAACAATGAGTATTAATTTCTTTGAAGCATTGCATCAAATCGCAACCGACAAGGGCATCCCAAGGGATGAAATAGAAAATATTGTCGAATCAGCCATGCTTTCGGCGTTTAAAAAGCAATACGGGGCTGTAGAAAACGTCCGTATTAATTTTGACAGGGAAAAAAATTCTGTCAAGGTAATCTCAAAAAAGATGGTGGTGAACAGGGCCAGAAACAGGGCTGAAGAGATTTGCTACGACGAAGCTATTGATATAAAATCCGATGTTGAGCTCGGAGACGAGATCAACGTTGAGGAGAATCCCCTTGATTCCTTCGGGAGGATCGCTGCTCAGACAGCCAAGCAGGTCATTATACAGAAAATAAAAGAAGCTGAGAAAAATATAATATTTAATGAATTCAAA
>JBFZEZ010000219.1:0-8097 GCA_041306585.1 Spirochaetota bacterium
CCTTCTTTCTTTACCGATTCTGGTTTTTCAAAACCATCAAAACAACAGCGTTCCTATTGAATTTTCAAATAATCAGCAGATCAGCAATACCCTTCGGCATTAGTCATTGTGTATTACCTCACCAAAGCACCGTTATATCAGGATATTTTTAATTATCGTGTGTTGTACTACTGTCAAATCAAAAAATCAGATGATATCTTCGATGTCCCGTGAGGGCCCATCCCCCTCGCCCTTCCGAGCTTCAAAGCCGGGGTCGGGAGAGGGGTGAGGGATGCGGGTACTGGTGACTAGTACCGGTAATGGTCCGGTTTATAGGGCCCTTCAAGCGGAATACTGAGATAATCAGCCTGCTTTTGGGTAAGCTTCGTCACACGTGCGCCGAGCTTACCCAGGTGGAGACGGGCAACCTCCTCATCAAGCTTTTTGGGAAGGGTATATACCTTTCTTTCAAGTTTCGGGTTTGATGCGAGCTCAAGCTGTGCGAGACACTGGTTCGTAAAGCTGTTGCTCATGACAAAGCTCGGATGGCCGGTTGCGCAGCCCAGATTGACCAGGCGCCCTTCCGCCAGCACAATGATCGATTTCCCCGATTTCAGGGTCCACTTGTCGACCTGGGGTTTAATCGTATTTTTTTTACACACCGTGCTTGTTTCGAGATAACGCATTTCAATCTCACTGTCGAAGTGGCCGATATTGCAGACGATTGCCCCGTCCTTCATCTTTTCCATATGGGCCCCGGTAATGACATCGCAGCAGCCTGTTGAAGTGACGAAGATATCCCCCTCGCCCACCGCGTCATCCATGATGGTCACTTCATATCCTTCCATAGCGGCCTGAAGGGCGCATATCGGGTCGATTTCGGTGATGAGCACGCGAGCCCCGAAACCGCGCATAGACTGGGCGCACCCCTTACCGACATCCCCATAACCGCAAATGATTACGACCTTGCCGGCAACCATGATGTCGGTCGCCCGCTTAATGCCGTCAGCGAGGGATTCACGGCAGCCGTACAGGTTGTCAAATTTCGACTTGGTGACTGAATCGTTGACATTGATCGCCGGAAATAAAAGATCATTGTTCTTTTCCATTTGATACAGGCGGTGGACCCCGGTCGTCGTCTCCTCGGAAACCCCCTTAATATGTTTTGCGATTTCAGTCCATTTCTTCGAGCTCCGCTTTAAGCTTTCATTAAGGCAGCTGATGATTATTTTAACTTCCTTGTTATCGGTGTCCTGGTCGAGAAATTTTGCGTCCTTTTCGGCCTTCACGCCCCAGTGGATAAACAGGGTGGCGTCGCCGCCGTCATCGACGATGAGATCGGGTCCTGAACCGTCTGGCCAGGTAAGGGCCTGCTCGGTGCACCACCAGTATTCCTCAAGGGACTCCCCCTTCCATGCAAACACAGCAGCAGTTTTAGCGGCGGCAATAGCAGCAGCCGCATGGTCCTGCGTCGAAAAGATGTTGCAGGATGCCCAGCGAACGTCTGCGCCGAGTAGCTTCAGCGTTTCTATGAGGACAGCGGTCTGGATGGTCATGTGAAGGCTCCCCATGACTTTCAGCCCTTTGAGCGGCTTTGACGCGCTGTGTTTTTCACGTACCGACATAAGACCCGGCATTTCGGCCTCGGCAAGCTCGATCTCCTTGCGTCCCCATTCAGCAAGCCCCATGTCAGCGACCTTGTATGGAATCGTAAGATCAAGCCCGATGATTCCATCGTTTGTTTTCATGCTCATAATGTTCTCCTTATTGTTTTGTTGTATTGAAAAGATTAATGGTCAATCCATTGTTGATTGGGTAATGCGTGCATGCGATTTTGCTGAAACCGGCGGATTTCAGCCAGCCGTCGATTTCAATTTTCGTAAAGCCGAGCCAGCGGTGGCCGTGCCTGCTCCTCAGGGATTCATCCCCGTGTTTTTCAAAATCGACCACAATAAGCAGCCCCCCCTTTCTGAGCACACGGGAGGCCTCGTTTATTCCCCCGGCGGGTGACGGTAGGTAATGCAGCACCATGTTCATAACAGCGGTCTCGACCTCTCGGTCGCGCATGGGAAGATGTTCAATTGACCCGATGCGGAGATCGATCCCCTGACTGTCGTTCGCGTAACGGTTCCGCGCCGCCATAAGCATATTAGCAGACTGATCAACGCCGATAACGCGCAGTGCTTTCGTTCGCAGGCGCCCGAGAAGGGCGCCAGTACCGCAACCGAGATCAGCGGCGTCTGCGCAGGAACTGATACGGCGCACGATTTCTCTGCTAATATCAAGCCCGCCGATTAAATCGGTTGTGATCGCATCCCACTCGGGGGCGATTGAGTCGAAATAGCGCGTTTTCTCCTCGGCATTCCTGCTGAGCAAAACTTCCATTTGAATGATGTCTGAGGAAAGGTCCCGGTCGTCAATGATAAAAGGTTTGAGCGCCTGGATGACCTCACTCCCCCGGCCATTCTGCGATGCGGTGTAAAAAACCGAAAGGCCGTCCCTGCGCGAGGAAAGGAGCCCGGCATCGGTCAATATCTTCAGATGACGCGATATGCGGGATTGCCCCATCTTCATCAACGAAACAATCTCGTTCACGTTGAGTTCGTGTCCCATGAGAAGATTCAGAAGCCGCAGGCGGGTTTCATCATCAAGGGCCTTAAAATAGGTTACGAGTTTCATTTAATATCAATTTATTACCATATCAAGATATATTGATATAGTAATACCTATATAAGTACGAGTCAATATTTTTTTATAAAAATTATTTATTTTTTAAGGGGAACAGGTCAAAAAATGGGGGTAATTATCTTCTGCGCAACTCCATCATCTTTTGCCTTTGCCACTGACCCCCGGTCGGCATGAGTCTGTAAGATACATATGTTGTTTGCGACCACCCCGAAGGGGGTTGAAAAAAATTTTTAGCACAAACCGGAGAAAACCCCCTCCGGGGGTGGCCGGCAATAACCAATATAGCTCAATCATTTCTTGTGGCCGGGGGCCTGTCCAGAAGGGTTTCTGTCATTTTCGTGAAGAAAAATTCCTCTCGTGCTTGCTGATGATTTCCAATTCCGCGGCGCTTAATATCTTCGTGACATCAAGAATTATCACCAGCTGGTCGCTGACATTACCGATCGACTTGATGTAATCGGTGTTGATCTTCGAGCTGAAATGGGGCGTCTCCTGGATGCTGGATACCGGAATAAAAAGGACATCCGCAACACTGTCCACGATCATCCCGATATACTGTTCCTTAATTTCCACAATCAGGATAACGGAAAACTGGTCATAGGTACGCTCCTCCATGCCGAACCTGAGCCGCATATCAACGACAGGAATGACGGTCCCCCTGAGATTGATCATCCCCTTCATAAAAACAAGCGTGTTCGGGATCTGTGTTATTTTGACCATGCCTACTATCTGGTGTACGTTCTGCACTTCGACCCCATACACTTCAGCGCCGATGGTAAAAGTTACATATTGTTCCTGATCGTGTTTAATCGTTGTTTCCTTGGACCCGACACTTACCCCTTTTTTTATATCCATAATGACCCCCCTTTTTCATGATCGAAAAAATTTTTGCAGAGTTGAATTCAACTCCGCAATATCAAACGGCTTATTGATCCACCCCGATGCCCCGGCCGACATCCCCTCGGATACTTTATCCATCGACGATTCGGTGCTGATCACCAGAATCGGGGTGAAATGGTCGTCTTTCCTGAATTCTTTTATAAACGTAATGCCGTCCATCATCGGCATATTGATGTCAACGATGCAAAGCCCGATGTCGTTCCGGTTCTCCTTCAGAATGGAAATTTTCTGCAGGGCATCCATGCCGTTTTCTGCTTGCATTACAGGCATTCCGAATTTCTCCACGGCAAATTGAATGCTGTGCCGAACTGTCCTGGAATCATCTATCACTATGATATACTTGCTCATATAACGACTTTACCTGATGATCTTGCATAGCTTCAATTGATCACGTACAACCCCTTTCAGGTTCCGGATGCGAATTGTTTTCATTGCGTCCCGCGCATATTTCTGGGCCGCGATGATCACCTGTATTACCGAAAAATCGAGCCGTGAACTCCCCCCAAAATCCAGGGTAACTTCCTGATGTTTCTCGATCCCCTCCAGCAAACCCTGATAAAATGGTGAGATATTCTTAAAGGTAACTTCGTTGTTCACTTGAAAGACATCCATAAAAAAACCCTCCTATTTCAGTGCCTCACGCCGCTATCTGCCGGACGAGCCCATGCACATCGATAATCAGCGCGACATCGCCGTCGCCGAGCACCGCAGCCCCGGAGACCGCCCTGCTTTTTGTTATATCTTCCTGGAGGCTCTTGACAACGATCTGCTGCTGGCCGATCAGATCATCAATCATGACACCGACTTTCTGTTTCCCTGCCTCCACTATCATCACAAGGGCTTTCCATGGTTCTGTTATATCAGATTTGATCCCAAAGAGGTCGTACAGCCTCACCAGGCTCACGTACTCGCCCCTAACGAGAATGACCTCGCCCTTCCCTTCAATAGTTTTTACCTCATTACGTTTCGGCTGCAGGGATTCAACAATAGATAGCAGAGGAAAAATATAACGTTCTTTTCCTACACGCACAAGCATCCCTTCGATAATCGCCAGGGAAAGGGGCACCTTGACCCGGTACCTGGTGCCGTCGCTATCACCGGGAAAAATGTCGATCAGCCCGTTAAATTCATTCAGCGCGGAATGCACCGCCTGCAGATCTTTAAAGGTGGCATTAAGCTCCGATGCGGATTCAATCCAATTGGACGATCCGTTGTCGACGATCTCAACGAAAACATTCCCCTCAAGGGTATAAGCCTTAAGTTGAAGCTGGCCCCTCTTAACATCCTTTTGAAGGTTCAATGTTATGACATTCCGTGTAATATTCTGCAGGGCTGTGTACAGGGGATTCATGATCATACGGTCAATTTCGGTTCCGCCACCCTGGCTTCCAATTTCAATGTCAATGTTGCTGGAAGATGCAATGCCTGCCGCAAACCGTTCAAGTTTCTCAAACAGTCCGGCAACAGGGACCATGCGTATCCTCATGAATTCCTCTTGAAGGCCGCGGGTTGAGCGGTCCAGTGACTGCAGGGCGTTTTTCAGCCGGATTGCCGCATTGCTTTCAAGCTCTTCTGCTACGCGAGCAACGACCGTCTGCCCGATAATGATCTCGCCCAACACGTTCATGAGGGATTCAAGGCGGGACGCCTCCAGCCTGAATGTCTCAGACTCAAGTTTTGTCCTCCTGTCCTGCTGTTCATGAAGGGCAGAATCAACGGCGGTCTTTGTCGCATACCCTTTATTTACAATTAGTTCTCCGCTCTTAATGTTTCTTTCATTCATGACGGCAAGGACATCATTCAACTCGTCAACGGTGAGGAATCCCTTCTCAATTAATATTTCCCCGAGGGGACTGTCAAGGTATCCGACTTCGGAAGAGGCATCCCCCCCGAACGTCTTGGATACGTCGTCGATTTGAACGCGCGCATCCCTGTCGGCTAATTTGAATATATCGCTGAGCTCTTCAGCATTTTTTACTGTTTTGATGTGGAACTCGAACCCAAGGAAGCACTTTTCCGGATTCAATACATTGAATTCTGGGAGCCGTGAACGGTCAAACTTCAGATCGATTATTTCACCCTCTTTAGTGAGGTCTTCAATCATTAGCATGGGATCAATTCCCCGGGAGAAACAGTTTTCGTTAAAAGATACCCGCACCCTGAAAATCATCTTCAGCGACCTTGATACTGAGTCCGCAGGTGAAAAACCTTCCGAGAGCAGCACTTCGAGGGATGCCCGTGTTTTTTCGAGTTTTTCATCAGAACGACCGGCGGCTGCAATACGCATCCATTCGATGCAATTTTTCATCAGTTCAGTAAACCTCGGCAGATCTTCAGCCGCTTTACCGTCAAATCCTTCCATGAAAATCGCAAGTTTGCCGGCAAAGTTCGACAGGGATGTAAATCCGGCTGCAAGGGCTGCGCCGCTTAACTCCCGGGCAAACGCAAGGGCTTTACCTATAGCTAAAACATCAAATCCATTTGTTTCTATACTTGAGATATCTGCCGCCAGGCCCCCGATGATATGCCCGATTTGGTTGTTTGACTCACTCATAGCATCCACCCCTTATTTGCTTAGGACTATTTAAAAACATACCCCGGTTAAAATATTTCCGTGTCGGGATCGAAACGCAAAAACCCCCTCAACTTCATTGTTGAATTGATCCCTGAAATTTATCATAATTTCCTGTAATAGCAAGAATTTTTTTTTAAAAGTTGGGGTTAATGGGGGAGTAGCAAATTAATTTGATAGGTATCCCCATCCATTATTCATGAAGCCCCCCCAACTAATTGAAAAAATTCGCAGAGTTGAAGGGATAAAACCATACAAAATAGAAATTATTGTTCAACGCATACGAGATGATGCATATTATTACATGATACTGTAGCTCCGACACCAATTGCACTGGCATTGATTTTATTCACTTCACCATAAGCGCCAATTTTCGTTATGTCATCCGACAACCAGTTGGAACAATTAGAATCGGTAATCCAGCCGCCGGATGCGTTTATTCCGCTCCAATATATGTTATTGTTATCCGGAAAGCCGCTGTTAAACGGGTCATCAAATGTCCCGAAAGAAAACAAATCCTTGGAGTTCGCCGTAAATATGAATTTTTTATCACTATACCTGTAATAATCGTTATTTGACAACAAAACCCAATCAACCTGTCCATCCCCCATATTAGCAGTCATTGAAGCGACCCTGCCTGTAACCAATCCGTCAGCAAGGAGGGCCTTGTAAGTACCGGTATTCGGATAATTTGAATCCGCCATACATTTGGCATCTGCCCCTGGAATCCCTTCCAGGTTGCCGTTATAAACGCTGTTCGTGACATAGATATATTTTATCGTATATTTGAAGAGTCCGGGGTCTCCATTGCATGCATAAAAATGAAGACAAAGTGTTAAAATTGAAAATAATCGTAAACACATATTAGTAACCCTATTAAATTGAATAGAATTTGCTATTCCCCGGGGTGAGGATTATCATTTTATTATAAGAATAAAAAAAGTCTGTTTTCAATCATCCCACAGCATTCTTCCCGACATGCTTCACATGAAACATCGCCCGGTCGGCCCGCCCAAGGAGATCGGTGATATTTTTCGCGTCTTCAGGGTAGGTTGCGACCCCGAAACTTGCAGTCAGCCTGATGTCGAGGCCCAGCTTCGACAGATAGGACTCCTGGCTGATACTGGTCCTTATTTCTTCGGCCTCGAGCAAAACCTGCTCATGATCATACCCGGGGAGTACCACGACGAACTCATCGCCCCCATAACTCACCGCGAATGCAGGCTCATGCAGCCCCGCCCTGATGGTCTGCGCGACCTCGTGTATTATCAGACTGCCGTTGAGATGCCCCTGTGCGTCAACAATCCCCTTGAAATTATCGATATCGATGAAGATGAGGGAGAAATGCGCATTCGTCTCACGGCACTCTTCAAGAATTTTATTAAGCCTCTGGTAGAGGTAGCGCGTATTGTAAAGCCCGGTCAAATCATCCCTCAGGGAGAGGCTTTTGATGCTGTTATACCGTTCGGTGTTTTCAACGGCAATCGCCGTATATTCGGCAATAATGCAGAGGAGGGCAAGGGCATTGTCGTCAAGCGTGTGGGGATTGACGGCTTCAATAACCCCAAGTATCCGGCCGCCGAAAATGAGGGGGACACACATGATTGATTTTGTTGAAAACCCCGACAGGCGGTCTACCGTATCATTAAAAAATTCACTTGTGTTCACATTGCTGATGACCATCGGCTTCCGGTTGAGCGCGACCTGCCCGGCAATCCCCTCACCCATTTTCAAACGTATATTTTTCATCTTCTCGATTTTAAGATCGACGGTGATCTTGAAATACAGCTCGTGGGTTTCGCGATTTAGAAGAAGCAGGGACCAGTTCGTCGCCGGGATCATTTCGGACAATTTTTTCATGATAATGCCGTAGAGTTTTTCCGAGTCCAGTTCTGACGTAAGCACCTTGGCCAGGTCCAGGCATGAGAGGAGTTCCTCGCGGGTCAATTGGGCCATGT
>JBFZEZ010000220.1:0-3028 GCA_041306585.1 Spirochaetota bacterium
TTGAGAGGCAGCAAAAAGCAACGACCAAATTGAATAAACTCAATAGCCATATCAATGCAATCTTGAAAGGCATTGACACTAAAAAAATAGTGGTCAAAAAACACCACCCTGCAATGACAGAGGGCAAAGGCCCTTATAAGTTGTGCGAGGCGATGAGTTCGGGAAAGCCCATGTCCAAGGAAGACATTGCCAAAGAAGCAAATCTAACAGTCGGAACTGTGACGCTTTATCTGCACCAGTATAAATGTTTTCAATCCGCGGGACGAGGGATGGGATATAAGTATATCAAGCCCAAGGGTAAGAAAATATAGGTCATAGCCCGTCATATGGGGGTTGACAAATGGGACTATGGAACCTTAAGGGTGAGACTCCTGCGGGGTTCCATTGAGATGGTGGGATGAAAATATTGGCTATATCCTGCCCTGAACCAATACGCACTGCCTTACAAGACACAAGAAATCTTTTTTGTAAAGCACCTTTACAATATCCCTGTGCGAGCAAAGAATATGGCCGGAGGAAGAATTTATACCCCCGGCCACAATGGGCTTATCACTTAACAATACTGCCTTTCGGCCTGACGAAATTCCATCAACTCATCATCCAGCATTTCTCTTCTTCCCGATATTAATTCTTGTAGACCTTGATTAAAATCATGTTCCCAATCAGTAACAGTTATTTCGTTATGCTCTTTGGACCAATCTTGATATAGATGGTTAATACAACAATCCATCCATTGCTCATCCTTGTGCCAAGTCTCGCCAAAAATATAATCGTACAAAAACGTTAAATATTTTTCAAATTTCGTTTCATTTTTTTCAATTACAGCGTTTAACATTCTGCGAGAAATAACTGACATGTCGTTGTTGATTATTGGACGATAGACTCTTTTTTTGCCGACAGACGTATTGATTTGATTCTCATCAATAGCAACTTCATCTTCGATAAAGTCTTCATTTTCATCAAACATATCAACTAGTTCAGTCGATTTTGTGGCGCTGCAACCAAAATCATAATAGCGCGGCACGGAATACTCTTGATTATTAACTAAAAATATTTCATCGTCCCGAAGCGTATCAAAAAAGTCACGAACAATCAGATTGGGTGTCAGGGGATGGTACTCAGCTAAATATAATGCTTTCAGCAGGCTATTTGGGCGATTAATATAGACTTTTACATCCGTGCGATTTTTTACGGAAAACTTCACATAGTATTTCCCCGTTCGTTCTTTGACGACATTTACAACATAATCATACTTTTTCATATTTCAACCTTTCAGTTTAAAAGCCTTATGGGTTATTTATCTGCTGCGCATCTTGAATTCTGCGCTGCGCCTCAATGTAGGTGGCTTTATCCAGCTCCATTCCGATGCATTTGAGGCCTAATCCTGATTGCATTCCTGCAATAATACTGGTGCCGGAACCCATCATGGGGTCAAGCAGGACACCATCTTGAGGGCAGAATGTTTGAATGTAATAGGCCGCCTCGGCCACCGATTGTTCCCAGTCGTGGTGATCCTTCGATTCCCCACCAGAGACCATATCCAAAGAGGGTTTCCACCATTTATCCAACGGCGGTTTATAAAAGACCAAAACGGGCTTCCAGGCCTGATGGACTTTAACGGCGGGAACCAGTTTGGTGGCTCCGGTGTGTCGGACTGCGGCCAGCCACAGATAGGTCAGATTCTTGCCCAGCATCTCGAAGATTTGGGGTAAATATAAGTTACCGGAGTAGCTCATTAATAATCCCCCCGGCTTGAGTACTCTTTGGGCCAGAACCCCTAAATCCTCCCACTGTGGCAACCAAGCCTGGTCGTATGGCGGATCCGTAAATATCAGGTCGATACTGTTGTTCTGAATATCCTGGCCTTTTCCCCTGAAATCCCCCTGAAGTAACTCGACTTGGCCGGTCTTGAAATCATGTGTTTCCTCCTGACGGAGCTTTTGGCGGGTGAATTCTTTGGCTATCTTTTCGACTCGTTTAAGCTCAATCGACTTATTCGGTAAATTCTCAGCCCCGGCAGTTTGGCAGGCCGTAATGGCCCGTTCGACCTCCTTAAGGGTATGGGCCTGAATGACAGGGCTTTTGGCAGGGCGCACCCGGCCATCCTTGCCTTTAATCACTTCTGGCAGTTCAACTGTCAAGTCGTTTACAGTTGCCTGTTTGTCTACCATATTTTTGGCCTGTTGGTGGGATATATCCATCTCTTGGCCTATCTGGCGATAACTTTTACCCTCTTGACGGAGTTTTAAGGCCATTTCAGGGAGAAATTTCCGGTTGATTTCATAAATCTCCTTGATTTTCTCGGGGGACAGGTGCCGCCGATGCAGGTTCAGATCCTGGGCCAGTTTATGCTTTTCCTCCTCATTTAGCCCCGGCCGAACCTGAAATGGAATCTGTTTTAATCCCAGTTTTTGTGCGGCTTTGAGGCGGTGCTCCCCATCTATAATATGGTTATTCTCATCAATAATGACCGGCACCAGGATGCCCCGTGCAGCGATATCACCACACAGAACGTCAAATTCGTCCTGCGACAGTGATGGAACACACTTTGAATAGGAGATGTGGAACGTAATTTCCCCTATTTTAATCAATTCTATGGGCGGTGTTTGGTCGGGGGCGCTGTGACCGATATTTACTGGCCGCAGTGAATTATCCCACTTGGGAGATGTTTTTAAATTAGGCTCTATGGGCCTATTCTTCCACTCCGATACTGATTTTTCGTCATTAAATTTGATGCTTGTGTCTTTTAAATTTTCTTTTGCCATTATATATCTCCAAAAAATTATTATTTAATATTTGTATTATACCGACTTTTTTTCACTTTCATAGTTTTTTCGAATGAACTACATGCCAAACACAATCCTTTTATTAATTTTAGGCTCAAAACAGCGAAAAAACTCTTGCAGGACGCACCCTAACTACCCCTCTTTTTTTAAAAATAAACATTAAGTAATATTATAAAATAAATTTTTTTGTTTTTATAAAAAAGTGCTTGACTGTCTCGGCCTGTTATGATAAAATGCTCTGC
>JBFZEZ010000221.1:0-3096 GCA_041306585.1 Spirochaetota bacterium
GGGAAGATGAGTGACGGAAAAGAAACCCAGCCTGATTCACAGTTGTCAAAAAATGAAATCAGGAAACTCCGCGCCGACATTCTTACGCGCCGGTCACGCGAGTTAAAACCCCTCGAGACCAAAATAATAAAAATTGAAAATGAAATCATTTCGCTGGAGAAAGAACTCGAGCAGATGACGCACAGCATTGTTGAAGCATCACAGGCCGGAAACAGCAAGGCAATCACAGATCTCTCAAAAAAAATCCATGATGCGCGGACCGCAATCGACACCCTGTTTGACGAACTGGAACGGCTGACACTTGATGTGGACGCCAAGAAAAAAATCTTTGACGCCGAGCTGGCGGGGCTTGAATAAGTACAATAACCACTAAGTGTTTTTTACCCAATCCGCATCCTCGTATCGAGGGCTATGACCCCTGTACCATCCTCCAAAAGACGGACCGGATTCATGTCGAGCTCCTTGATCTGGGGAAACTCGGCCATGAGATGACTGATCCGCTCGATCATGGCAATGTAGCCAGCCAGATCGCCGGCCTGCCTCCCGCGGATTCCCCGAATGATCTGATATGATTTCAGGACGCGGAGTTTTTGATCAATTTCTTCCTTATTAGAAGGGCACAGTACGTTCTTAACATCGCGGAACACCTCGATATGTACCCCTCCGAGACCGAAGAACACGACCGGCCCGAAGGATTCATCGTTCTTACCTCCGATAAAAAGATCATATCCCGGGCCGATTTCCTTCATGACGCGCACGCCATCGAAACGCGCGCCGGGTTTGCGGGCCGATAAATTGCCGCGTATTGTGTCGTATGCAGCATGCGCCTGGTCATCGTTGCGGATGTCGAGTTTTACTCCTCCAACATCTGTTTTATGAAGGGCATCGGGGGATATAACCTTCATGACGACCGGGTAGCCTATTCTGTTTGCCGCGGCGACCGCCTGATCGGCGTCTGTTGCCGTTTCTGATTCGGCAACTGATACACCGTATGCGGCCAGAATGACGAGCGCCTCCTCGCCGATGTCCCCCGAGCGAGATGACATGAATTTTTTTACGGCCGCGTCATCGATCCCCGATGGCCGTATAAACTCCATGCCGGGTCCGGATTTTTTCATGTGATAGTCGCACTGCCGCTTCATGGAGATCAGCATATCTTCGGCGCTGTCGAATACCGGGATGTGGATGTTATGCTTTATCTGGGAAATCGTCGCGGAGATGCCGAACAGGCACACGGCCAGGGGCTTGCCGGAAGAAAGGATGGTCCCGGTCGCCTCCTGCGAAAGGTCGGTGTGAAACATCCGATAGAACACGTCCTCTCCGCGCGGCATGTTGGGCCACTGGCTCACGAAGACGCCTCCGTCGACATTTTCGTTGTGCATGACCGAATAAAAGATGTGCGCGAACATATGCGGGTCGTAAATGTCGCCCATGTCGAGCGGGTTCGTGAAATTAATGACGCCGGCGTTTGAAAAATTTTTAAGGCTGTCATAAAATTCCCTCCCGGGGTCGGCAAATTCGAAGCCGAGCTTCTCGCACATGTCGGCCATCATGACCGTAAAGCCCCCGGCCGGACTCATGATCATCATCCGCTTACCATTCATAGGCGGGAGTTTAAATGCTTTCGCCACAGAAATAAAGTCGGTGAATTTATCGATGCGAATCACCCCCGCCCGCTCGAACGCCGAATCAACTATCTCGTCGTCTCCGGCTAACGCGGCAGTGTGGCTCATTGCCGCCCTTTTCCCCGCATTTGTCGTATTTGATTTTAATATAATCACAGGCTTGTTTATCTTCTGGACCGCATCGATCAGGCGTTTGCCGCGGGGGATGCTTTCGAGATACATGCCGATGATTTTTGTCTCAGGGTCGTTCCCGAAGTATTCCAAAAAATCGACTTCATCGAGGTCAAGCTTGTTCCCTATGCTCGCGAACTTTGCCATCCCGACATTTTCATCGGTCATCAGATTCCACAGCATGAGACCGACACCGCCGCTCTGTGTAATAATCGAGAGGCCGCCTTTCGGGGGACTGTACGACGGGACAAACGGGAGGCATAAGCCATTGGCTGTATTAGCGACTGTGACCCCATTGGGCCCCACGAACCTGATGCCGTACTTCCGGGCGCGTTCAAGCACGAGGTTGGCGATGTTGCCCCCCTCCTCGTTCAGTTCATTGAATCCCCCTGACGGAATGGCCATACGCTTGACACCCATTTTTCCGCACGCCTCCATGAGATCGGGGATCAGCCGCGCGGGGATAAGGGCGAACACCAGATCGGGCACAATGGGGAGCTCCTGTATCTCCTTATACATGCGGATGCCGTTGACCTGTATATCCGATCCCCGGGGATTGATCCCGAATATGCGGCCGCGGTATCCCCACCGTATCAGGTTCTCCAGTACAAGACGGGGGATATTCCCCTGCTTTGAAGAAAGACCTATGATGGCAATCGATTCAGGATTAAATAGTTTTTCCATTGTGTCCTCGATGTTAAGATAGTATAATAGATTAAAACATGTATCATGCCTGTCTGCAATTATATTATAAAAATATATTGATTTTCAAGAATTAATTTTTTTTAATTGGGGGGGGGCTCTGACCCGAACAGAGGCTCTGACCCCGCAAATTTGCACGTGCACAAAAATTTTTAAAAAAAATTATTGCTATTATATACATTTTCAGTCGAGATTGCTTATAATAGATTAAAAAAAAGGGTAATTATTGGCAATCCCCTGACTGGGGGGCTGGATGAATGTGTATAACCGCTCATTGTGATCTATTACGATTGCATCTTTGTTATGATAATAAAAAATCCCCTATACGAGGCATCAGCATCATGACCCGACATTATTCCATGGCACTCGTCCCCCTCGCAATTATCTCAATGCTTACCGGCGCCATTGCCCGTGATATTAAAATTTCCTTCATCGGCGATATTATAATGCACTCCCCGGTAGTGGCGTGCGCGAAGGCCAATAACCTCCGGGAAAAAGATACAAAAATGTCGCTCAATAATAAAGGGTATGACTTCCTGTTCGCTGAAGTGAAATCGGTCCTTGCCGGTTCCGACATCGTGCTCGGCAATATGGAATT
>JBFZEZ010000222.1:0-5960 GCA_041306585.1 Spirochaetota bacterium
GTCTCCGCGGAATTCGCCAGTAGTGATCGCAGCCGTCAGGTCCCGATTGGTGGCTGATATGATGCGAAAATTAATATCGCGTTCGACCTGTTCCCCAACCCTGCGGACCTTTTTCTCCTCAATGACCCTCAGCACTTTCGCCTGTATGTCGATGTTCATGTCGCCTATCTCGTCGAGAAAAATGGTCCCCTGGTTTGCCTGTTCAAAAAACCCGATGTGGTCCATTAATGCCCCGGTAAATGAGCCCTTCTTGTGGCCGAACAGCAGGCTGTCCGCGAGTTCCTGGGTGATGGCGGCGCAATTGACAATTACGAAAGGGCCGTTGGTCCGGGAGCTGCCAAGATGGATAGCCTTTGCCAGGAGCTCCTTCCCGGTCCCGCTCTCGCCGAGGATGAGCACGCTCACGTCCTTGCCGAGGATCCAGTCGGCCCGTTTGAACATCTCATTGATCTTCGCGCTTTCGCCGATGATGTTTTGGTATATATTGCTGCGGCGCACTTTGCCCTGAAGGTCGCCGACTTCATTCTTGAGCTTATAAAACGAGAGTGCGTTGGTGAGTACTACATTGATGCGGCTTAAGTCATACGGCTTAATCAGATAATCGTACCCTCCCTTCTCGATCGCAATTTTAGCCAGATCGATGGAGCTCGATATCGTCAGTACTATAACAGGTAGATTGATATACGCGGCCTTGATTTCAGCAAGCATATTCATCCCATCAATCTCGGGATTCGATATATCAAGAATGACCGTCTGAATATTCTCAGTTTTATCAAGCATAGAAAGGCATTCACCGGGGTCCTGCGCAACGACACTGTTATGCCCCATGCTGTTGATTTTCATGGTAAGAAGCTGGGTAAGCTCCAGTTCGGTCCCGATGATAAGGACATTTATTGTACGTGTGTATGTTTCACTCACAGGATCCGCCTGTAAAAATGCATGTTAATTTACAATATTCCGCATGCCTGCGGCTTGATATGGCACTGAATATTTTCATATTCCAAATCACATATTCACTTATACTTTATTTATTTCCAATGTAAAGTGAAATAATGATAACAAATTATTTTTTCCTTTTAAAAACACGAACAGCCCTGACAGGGGTAACCGGACATTTGTTCTCGCAGATCATGCACCCGATACAGAGTTTTTTATCCACATATGGCAACATGATCATCCCACCTTTTTTTCCCTTCTCAACCCGCAGTTTTATCGCCTTTTCACTGACCGGACAGTGCTCCTCACATACGATGCACCCTTCCCCTTTTGCCCAGGGAAGACATATCTTCTTATCGAACACTGCAGTGCCGATTATCGTTGTTTTCTTTTTTTCAACTTCGATTTCCGTGATTGCGCCGGTCGGGCAAACACGACCGCACAGATTGCATTCATATTCGCAATACCCCCTCGCCGGTTCAAGACGGGGGGTCCACAATGCCGACAGACCGGCTTCCGCTGTCGACGGCTGGAGAACATTTGTCGGGCACACCTTCATACAGTTCCCGCATCGTATGCAACGCTGTATAAATTCATCTTCGGGAAGCGATCCCGGCGGCCGTATTATGCATGTTAGTTCATGAGCGAGTTTGCCTTCTGCTTTTTGCGGTATAATTCCCGATACTGCACCTGCAACACCCATCGCCATCGAAATAAATCCGGCCCTCGTCATGGGTACACTGCGTAAATGGAGATGGGTTTTAACACTATAGACGAATCCGGCCCCGGGGTCAGAGCATACCGCGATACAGTCCCAGCACAGGATACACTCTTCTGCAATGTATGCCCCATCGTCACTGATTGCATTCATGCGGCATACATTTTTACAGGCTGAACATCCTTCCCTGCATGAATCAACCCTGCGGCGCAGGAGGGAAAATCGCGCAGGCAGGGCAAAAAGGGCGCCGAGGGGGCATAAATAGCGGCACCAGAAACGACGCAACCACGCACAGGCGATGATGATCCCCACGAAAACAGAAAGAATCACGCCGCTATGTGGAAAACGGGGGACAGTCACACTAAGAAAATTATCACGGCACCAATTATATGTCATGTCGAGCCATATCGGATATCCCGCTGCCCCGATAATCCATGCAAAAGCCGAGTCAATTGCTTTATTTACGGCGGGATGTATATTAAATGAGAATGCCCTGACAATAATCGTTATCGGGTCAAAGAGCCACGCGAATTGAAATCCGGCAGCGGCACCAATTGCGATGCAGACAAGCAGCGCATATTTGACAAACCGCGCTTTCTTCGGCTCCCCCTCTGTCACCCTGCGCCTGACGATTTTTCTTATGAAAACATTCAACGGAGCACAAAAATCAATCAGGGCGCCGAGCGGACAAACCCAGCCGCAAAAGGCCCTCCCGAAAAAAAATGCGAGGAGAAACATGAATACCGCAAACCCCAGCCCCGGCAGGAGTATGCGCTCAGCAACGGCCGTCGCGAACATAACGAGGGGATCAAAATAAAAATAATACTGCGGATTAATAAATGAACGCAGGGGATACCCCGTGTTCCAGACGATGAACAGTAAAAAAAGAAATGATACGCTCTGCGTTATACGGCGGGCGAGGATGATATTTTTATTTTTTTGTGTTTTCATCTGTTTCAAGCGGCTTTCCGGGATCCCCTGCAAACGTGCGCACTCGCGGCGCGATGATGTCGCCGGCATGAACATTCAAAACCCCGAGCAGGTTCTCTACTGTAACTGGTTTTGAAAGATAATCGTCCATGCCTGACTCCAGACATTTTTCGCGGTCCCCCTTCATGGCGTTCGCCGTCATGGCGATGATTATGGTATGGCGCGTTTCGCTCTCCATTTTACGTATCGCGCTCGTCGCCTCAAAACCGTCAAGCACCGGCATCTGGCAGTCCATGAACACGATATCGTAGGGAATCTGACGAAGGGCGCTTACCGCCTCCTCTCCGTTTGCCGCAACATCGCAGCGGAACCCGATTTTCTCAAGGAGCCGTACAGCGACCTTCTGGTTGACGATATTGTCTTCGACCAGAAGGATCTTGACCTTCTGCCGTGCCATCTCCTTGAGTGTATGCCGGGTAACCGGTAAGTTCCCCTTCTTCGGCTCGTCGCGGGAGTCGATCACAGCGGCGATTGCGTTGTAGAGATACGACGCCTTGACCGGCTTTACCAGATAACCCTCACAGCCGATCTTCCGCACCCTTGCGGCATCGCCGATCCGGGGCGCAGATGTGATGAGTATCAGGTTGATGTCCTTAATAAGATCAAGTGAACGTATCTGACGGGCGAGCTGTTCGCCATCCATCTCGGGCATCTGCATGTCGAGGAGGACCATATGAAATTCATGATTCTGGTTTTTTGCATCGATAAGCATCGTAATCGCATCCATCGCATTTGAGGCCTCTTCCACCTGACAGCCCCACCCTTTCAATTGTTCGATAAAAATACGCCTGTTCACCTCATTGTCATCAACGACAAGAACACGCTGGTCCTTGATTGTTTCGACCTTGACCCTCCCCGACAGGGATACATCGTCAATGATCTCCTGGAAGGTGACCGTGAAAAAAAACGATGACCCCTTTCCTACCTCGCTCTCAACCCAGATCTTCCCATTCATCATTGCAACGAGTTCGGTGCTGATGGCAAGCCCCAGCCCGGTACCCCCGTATTTCCTGGTCGTCGATGCATCCCCCTGAGAGAACGACTCGAAAATCATCTCCTGGGATGCCTTTGGAATACCGATACCGGTGTCGCTCACCTCGAACGTAATCATGACATCTGCATCTTTGCGCTCACAGAGGGACACCTTGATTGAGACCTCCCCGGAGGGGGTAAACTTGATCGCGTTGTTCATGAGATTCATTATGATCTGGCGCAGCCTCCCCGGGTCCCCTTTTACCCTGAGCGGGACATCATGGCTTATGATGACCGAAAACTCGAGTTTCTTTTTCTGCGCCTTGAGCAGCAGGATGTCGCAAACCTCGTCAACGGACACCCTCAGGTCAAAATCGATTATTTCGAGGTCAAGGTGTCCGGCTTCGATTTTTGAAAAATCAAGGATATCGTTGATCAGGTTGAGCAATATTTCACCTGAGCTCCTGACGGTGGATGCGAAATTTTTTTGTTCCGCATTCAGGTCCATATCCAGAAGAAGGCCGGTCATCCCGATTATCCCGTTAAGCGGCGTGCGGATTTCATGGCTCATGTTCGCGAGAAACTTGCTCTTGGCCTCGGTCGACGCCTCCGCCGCCTCCTTCGCCCTGACGAGCTCCTTCTCGGCCATTTTACGCTCTGTTATGTCGAGAATTGCGCACACCACGCCGCCAATCGCCCCCTCCGAATCCCGAAAGGTGGCTTTGTTGAATATGACATCATGCATGGAGCCGTCTCCGTAGCGTATGGAAGCCTCATAGATCTGCACCCATTGCGTAGCAAACAGGGCAGCATCCCCCATTTTCTCAACTGCCGCGAAATCTTCAGGTACGCTTTCAGAGACCGTTCTTCCGATAATATCACTCCTCTTCATATTTAACAGCTTTTCAAATGCCATATTACAGCCGAGAAACATGTTCCCGGTGTTCTTATAAAAAACAGGAATGGGAATCGCGTCAAGCAACACCTCAAGGAATTGGAGTTGATCGAGCAGTGCCTTTTCAGCCCGCTGGCGAAGTTCGAGTTCGCGGGCTTTTTCTTCGAGGGTTATCTCGAGGTTATGCACGTATTCTTCAAGCTTTGCCTCAATCTTGAGCTTTTCGAGGGCCTTGCGGATTTCGATCTCGAGTTCATCGTAGTCAAGGGGCTTCTGCAGATAGCTGAACGCTCCTTCCCTGAGGGACTGAATCGCGGTGTCTATGTCGCCATGGCCGGTGATGATAATTACCTCGGTGTTCTTCGATTCCCTGCGGATTTGCTTCAGGACTTCGATTCCGCTCATCCCGGGCATTTTCACGTCGAGCAGAACGACATGGGGGGTCTTGGTACGAAAAAATTCCAAACCGGTTTCGCCTTCCGCGGCGCTGAAGGCTTCATACCCGTCGAGCTCCAGCAGTTTGTGGAGCCGTTCCCTTATAATTTTTTCATCATCAACAACGAGGATTTTGAACATTATACATTTCCTGTAGGTAAAATAATTTTAACAGTCGTACCCTCTCCCTCGACGCTGTCCACAATGATAGAGCCCTTATGGCTCTCTATGATCCCATAGCTGATCGAAAGGCCGAGTCCCGTAGCCTTCCCGACCTCTTTTGTCGTAAAGAAGGGGTCGAATATCCGCTGCTGTGAATCCGCAGGGATGCCTATGCCGTTGTCTTTAACGTGGATTTCAACAGAAGGGACCTTCTGGTCGGGTTTGTGAAAGGTAAAAAATTCTATCTGCTTTTTATATGATGCACCCGCATCAGGATTGCTTTTTGCAAGCGTGACCCCCTTCTCGTCAAGGGCGTCACGGGCGTTCGTGATGAGATTGATGACGACCTGTTCAAGCTGGTATGGCTCGCCCATGACCTTGGGCACAAGGCTGTTCAGGTGCTTTACTATCCCAACCTCATGAAGGCGAAGCTGCTCCCCGAGGAGCGTCAGAGACGATTCGATGGTTTCATTGACATCGACCTCGAGAAACTTGAGGGTGTCCTGCCGCGCAAAGGTGCGGATATGTTGGATAACTTTCGACATGCGGTCGACCGACATGTCTATATCGCGCAGTCCACCAAGCAGTTCCTCCTCGGTCAATCGTTCCCGTTCGTGAAGTTTTTTAAGGTTCTTGCTGATAAGGGCGATCCCCCCCAGCGGCTGGTTCATCTCATGCGCGAGGCCGGCGGACATTTCGCCGAGGGTGGCGAGCTTCGAGGTCTGGAAAAGCTGGGCCTGCGTCCGGTCGAGTTCGCGTGACCGCTCGGCTATACGGCGTTCAAGCTCCTCGTTCATTTTGTAGATTATTTCAGACGATATCTTGAGTTCGCGGTTGCGGTAGAGACTGTTG
>JBFZEZ010000223.1:0-3474 GCA_041306585.1 Spirochaetota bacterium
GGAGATGGGGGTCGAACTGCCGGATGAAGCAGACAATAAAAAGGCCGGAAAAAAATGAACCAGGACATACGGAATGAAAATCTCTACACGAAAAGGCCACTCCATGAAAGGGTCAAGGAGATTTTCACCCTCGCCTTTTTTACAATTTTCATTGCGTGCGTATCGATCATCACCATGGATATCATAGTCACACCGATTACACTCTTCGCGATGCATTACAAACAGGCATTTAATATCATAGTAACCGATGTCCTCTTTATATGCATAATAGCCGTGTGCCTGTTCTTTCTCGCGAGAAAAATTATCAGGCTCAGGAGGAACGGCCTGGGTATACGCGACATCCTCACATTTCTTGCGCTAAGGCCGCTTTACTATATAACAACATTTTTAACATTTTTGTCCGCGACATGTTTTATCCTCATTATCCTGTTCATCATTTTGAACAGTAACCAGTATCTCATGTATAAATTAATTACGAGGTAATCTGCTCGATGGCGGTCAACAGTTTTGATGATTATTTTTCGACATTTCCGGCAAGCGATAAAGCATACGACTTCGACAGTTTCTGGAACGAGTCAGTCGCCAAAATGAAAAATGTCCCTCTGGAAGCCTCGATAAAACAGAACAATAAAAAAACATCGAGCAAATTCAAAGCCTACAATATATCATATAATGGGTTCATGAAGGCGCGCATCACCGGCGAACTGCTGGCCCCCTATACCAAAGAAAAGCCCCGGGTTATCATAGTGATACATGACTACAACAGGGCCCCTATGATACACCATCAGCTACTCCCCGAGAATATGGCGTATTTCTTTCCGGTTCTCAGGGGACACCATTCCCTGCCGGAAGAGACAGACGGGGAGATACTAGGCCCCGGGTACATGATTGAAAATATTCTGGAGAAAGAAAGATACTATGTCCGTCGGGTCTACATGGACATATTGCGGGGGATCGACCTGCTCAGGCTGATCAAGGAACTCGACTGCAGTTCCATCGGCATCATTGGCAAAGGATTCGGGGCGGCCACGGCGGTTGTGGCGGCAAGCTTCTCAAAAAGGGTGACCGCGCTGGCGCTTGATACCCCGTCATTCTGCTATCTCCCGCTCAGCCAGAATATCTCGGAAAGCGACGCTGCCCACGAAATAAACAGTTTCCTCACCGAGATGAAAACAAAAAAAAGCATTGTGAAGAAAAACATGACCTACTTCGACATCCTCAACTTTGCCGACAAAATCAAATGCCCGGTACTCGCGACTGTTGGTTTCAAGGACCAGATATCACCCCCGAAATGCGTTTTCGCATTATTTAACCAACTGTTGTGCGAAAAAACCATGTCAATCTTCCCTGAGGAGGGAAACAACGCGGGCGGGAGCGCTCAATTCAAAAAATCCCTCGAATGGATTATTGATACAGTCCTTCAAGCCGAATAACTGCTTTTATCTCACTTCAATGCCGATGATGATGATATCATCATTGAAAGGAGAATTTTCCTTGAACTTATTAAGTTCAATCATGACCGAATTAAGCGTCAATTCGAGGGAAGAATAATTTTTCTCCCTGAGCAGATCAGGGAGACGATCAAAACCAAAAATTTCATTTTTCCCGTTGATCGCTTCAGGAATCCCATCGGTATACAGGAAAATACGGTCCCCTTTCTCAAGAAAAACCTCGCTTTGCTCGTTATAAATATTATCAAGCATCCCAAGGAGCTTCCCTTTACAGGGGAGCTCTGTTACTTCACCTGTTTTACACCGGCAGAGTATCGGTGCGGGATGCCCGGCGTTTGAAAACCGGAAGAGCATGTTCATCTCACCATCTGTCGCCTGTTTTTCGAAATATCCATATATCGCGGTTAAAAAACTCATCGGCATATTGTTGAGCAACTCAAAATTAAGATTTTCCATGTATTCGAGCGGCTTACGGGCAAAATTCCTGAAAATGCGGTCAGTCGTTGCCTTAATAAGGGATATAAAAAGGGCGGCGGTAACACCGTGGTTCGAAACATCGCCAATAAAGACCCCCAGCCCCTTTTCATGCAGAGGGGTAAAAGAAAAAAAGTCACCCCCTATAACATCCATAGGTATATACCGATATTCGATTGCAAGCTCCTCGGATTCGGGGAGTTTGGTGGTAACAAGCAGGTTCTGGATCATGTACGACATTGCAAGGTCTTTTTCAATCATCTCGTTTCGTTCGCGCAACCCTTCTTCGCTCTTCCGAAGGGCCTCCTCTGCATATTTGCGTTCGGTTATGTCCCTGCCGATTCCGATGACTGTCGTAGGGCCGTTTTCATGGTTAATAAGGGTCCCCTCTGTTTCGACATAAATATATGAACCGTCTTTCCGCTTTAACTTGAACTCTTTGTAGCTTGTGAGGACCCCATTATTTTTTATCTCATACAGTTGAGCATATGCCGGTTCAACATCGCTTTCATCAAGTAATGCCCGGAAATTTAAACCGATCATTTCCTCCCGGGTATACCCGAAGCACTGCAGGGCCACATCATTGGCATCAAAAAAATTACCCTCAAGATCGCATATATACACCAAGGTTATCGAACTGTTGAAAAACGAGCGGGACCTGATTTCACTTTCGCGCAATTCCATGTCCTTGCGTTTCTGCCATGTTAAATCAGTGGCAACGAATACTCCCCCGTACAACTCACCGCTCCTATCGAAAAGAAGTGAACGGGAAAGATTCATCGGGACCATAATCCCGCTTTTTGTCTGCATGATTATTTCTCTGCCGGAAAAAAAATCACCGCCGGATAGTTTATGGCGGACACTCTCGTTCTTCGGATGATCGGGAATAAGAATGTTCAGATGTTTTCCCAGAAGTTCAGCTTCGCGATATTCCAGGATAGACTCCGACTGCCTGTTGATACGCACAATGGTTTCATCCGGATTGACGAGGATAAGGCAGTCGGGCAGAATATTAATGATATTTTCAGCGGCTGTCATAGGGGACACAGTCAGAAAATTATATTTCACCATAGTGTACACAAGCCCGGCCGCCCATATGCCAAGAAATAAATCATCTATTGCCGGTATCAGGAAAATTTCGAATAGGGGGAGAATAACATCGATAATGACGCCGAGAACAATGGGTATGACGGCAGTGACAAAAATAATCTTGCCGCATTTTTTCTTTCGCAGATTGACGGTTGTTTTCACATAACGATAATTAAAAACCAGCGCCGCAACCAGAAGAAAAAAAGAATATGCATAATGAAAATACGGCCATATGGTCGCGGCCATTACATACCGCCATCCATACCACTCCATTACAAGATCCGTGACAAAATACCCTGTCCATTGCTTATAAATTAAAATCAGCGGCACCGGTATCAGAAGGGAATAAAAGGCCCATGAGCGCAGCATCCGTTTCTGCTCGGTAAACAGGAGCATAAAATACAGATAAATGGTATAGATGGGGATCCAGCCGAAGGAGTTGATGCTGAGCCATAGCATC
>JBFZEZ010000224.1:0-2801 GCA_041306585.1 Spirochaetota bacterium
ACCTTTTTTTTATCCACTATCACCGGCCTGAAATACTTCTTCACGGCATATCCGGATCCCTTGATATTCGATTGATCATCCTGGATTTCTGTCAGATAAAAAATATCGCTCCACAGACCGAATGCCTCCCGATCCTGGTGGGGAGATGGAAAAACGGCGATGTCCCCGCCCGAACGCTCGAGCCGGCCCCGGTCAGGGCCGTACATGACCCCGATCCCGTTCCCTGTGACCTTCAGGCTTTTCACCATCGGCTCCAGGAAATAGAGGTCTTCGTTGAAATCATCGAGTACGCGCGACGGGAGCACCAGCGTTGCGCGCGCTTTTTCCTGCAGAGCCGGCACGGGCACATCCTCAGCCGTCTGGTGCATAATGATCACCCGTTCCGGGATTTTAGCATCAGTCGGGTCGATGATAAGGAGCGCCAGAACAATAGCAGATAACAATCGAGGTATGAGCAAAAGTAAATCCCGCAGGTTAAGAACCCTGAACACCCGGGATGCAAAATTCCTGATGATAAAAAATGAACCGAGGGGGAGCTTTACCCCCCGTTCAATTTTTGAAAACAGGGTAAGGAGCACAAGGGGGACCGCTGCGCACGCGGCGATTGCGAACACTATGCTCATGATACTATCCTTATAAAAGAATGAAATGGATCACTATCGGTGTCGATCGTACCGGCCCGAATGCCGAAACTTTTAAAACGAGACCCCAGGGCCGCAAAGTGATCGTGATATGCAGCGCGGTATTCACGGGAAAAGTCCCTCGTCTCGGCAAGGAGCCACGCGTCAGACTCGGGGTCGAGAAACCGGTAACGGCCGTCCACGTCAAGCTCCCGTTCGACAGGGTCCTGAACCATGCAGGCGTACACGTTATCTGAAATCGAGGCTACCCCCTTCACATAACGGTTGAAAGTTTCGAGATCAATAAAAAAATCGCTTATGATGAATATATTGGCCCCCGCGTCTATATGAGAGCCCCAGAAATCCCCCTCTGACCCGTCTTGTTCAATCGAAAGCAGAAAATCGATAAGGGATTGTTCGCTTGTCACCGAAACCCGTTCATTCTTCCACATGACTGCTACACGATCGCGGCTTTTCAGCGCCATGCGCGCGGCGATATAGGCGATTGTCAGCCCCGCGATGTATTTCGACGGCTTGTCATCGTAGGAGACTTTCATCGAGGGAGAAGAATCAACGGCTATCACAAAGTCGGTCTGGCGGTAACTTTCGCGAATCTTCACAAACAGCTTTTCAGAGCGTGCCGAAAGCTTCCAGTCGATGTCCTTGATGGGATCCCCGGCGCGGTAATGGCGGTAATCGAGCACGACCGGGCTGTACCCTGCGACCCTGGATACATGTTCACCCATGTGGAGCCCTGTCGCCTCAATTGAAAGGAGCATCTTTCCGATGCGGGCGTCGAGCCCGTACCGGGTGATGTTACGTATGAGCGATGATTTTTCCGATGAGTTCATCAATGTCCTTCCCTGATCTGCTGAATATAGCCGAGGGGATTATCCGGTGCCTGAGAACACTGGGAAATACCGCCTCGATGTCGTGCGCTGTGACCGCGCCTTCTCCATACAACAATGAATGGGCCCGAGCGGCATGGACCAGGTGATATGCTGCCCGTGTTCCCGCACCCCACTCGAGGAATTCACGAACATCAGCCGGGGAATCCGGATCCCCTGGCCGCGTTTTGCGGATGAGTGAAATTGCCCGTTTCATGACAGACTCGGGGACCGGCACATCATCGACCAGGGCCTGGTACTCGAGAAGCTCTGCTTTGTTAATTACCGGCTTCAGATCGTCAAGCGCCCTGCTGTAGTCCTTTACCGCGATCCGTATCTCATCAGCCATCCCGGGATACTCAACCACGATTTCCATCATAAAGCGGTCGAGCTGCGCCTCAGGAAGTGGATATACCCCTTCGTAATCGATCGGGTTACGCGTGGCAAACACGATGAACGGATCGTCGAGTTTATAAAGGGTCCCTCCCAGGGTCACATTTTTTTCCTGCATGGCCTCAAGAAGGGCGCTCTGGGTCCGCGGGGTTGCCCGGTTTATCTCGTCTGCAAGGAGTATGTTTGTAAAAATCGGCCCCTTGATATAACGAAAATTTTTCTTTCCGCTGTCGGGGTCGTAGTCGAGGATCTCGACGCCGACAATGTCACCCGGCATGAGGTCCGGGGTGAACTGAATACGGGAATGGTCGACCCCGAGGACGCGCGCAACGGCCTTCACCGCAAGGGTCTTGCCGAGGCCCGGGGCGCCGGTAAGCAGGGTATGCCCGCACGCCAGTATTGATGTATTGATAAGGCGGAGGACCTTCTCCTGCCCGAGAATGACCGTGCCTACTGCTTCACATGCCTTCGTGAAATCTTCCTTGAGATTTTCGATCTTTTTGCTGATCGCACTCTCTTTCGCCATGGGGCCTCCTTTCTAACTAGAAAAATATATTCCCCCATTGAGGGGGTTAGGGGGTGTCACTCCAAAACCTCGCGCCAGAACTCCTCTTTCTCGGGGGTAGACCTCCCGCGTTTCTTGCTCATCTCGATGATCTTCTCCTTGTAATCGACCGGGACCGTGTAGGCCGCCTCCTTGGGAATAAACACAAAACCGTCCTGGGGGTTAAATGGCATGAGCCGCTCGAAATTTCCTTCCCGCATATCGCGCAGCATACGCTCCTGCTGCTCAGCCTGTTGAAGAAACTGTTCAAGGTTTTGCACGACCATCTCCTCTGACTTCACAGCGTCTTTCTGCATGTTGTTGTTGAGCTGGATGAGCGACTGATCGCCGTAGACC
>JBFZEZ010000225.1:0-3563 GCA_041306585.1 Spirochaetota bacterium
GGGTTGTTACATTTGATGCATTACCAAGTGCATCACAGGATATCGCCTTAAGCACTGTTGTTGAAGCTGGTATCGTAATATTAGTTGATGTCTGAGCGGTTGTTCCGTCACTGCAATCTGCCGGCGCTGTTCCAGTGAGAGTGTATCTGAAATCCTCGAAATCGCCTTCGAGTCCGCCTGTGAGATTTATATCAAATGAAACATTGAAGTCCTGATCTGCCGGCGCTCCAGGGGCAGATGGCGGTGTTGCATCATACGTATAAGTACGGGTTGTTACATTTGATGCATTACCAAGTGCATCACAGGATATCGCCTTAAGCACTGTTGTTGAAGCTGGTATCGTAATATCAGTTGATGTCTGAGCGGTTGTTCCATCACTGCAATTTACCGGCGCAATTCCTGTAAGGGTATATCTAAAATCCTGAAAATCGCCTTCTGCACCGCCAGTGAGATTTACATTAAATGTTGCATTGAAGTTCTGATCTGCTGGCGCTCCTGGTGCAGCAGGTGGTGTAACATCATACGTATACGTACGGGTCATTACTCCAGAAGCATTCCCATAGTTATCACAGGAAATCGCCTTAAGTGTTGTAGTTGTTGTGGGGATTGTTATATTTGTTGAAGTCTGGGCTGCTGTCCCATCACTGCAATCTGCAGGAGATGTTCCTGTCAGTGTATATCTAAATTCATTAAAGTCACTTTCACTACCGCCAGTTAGGTTAACATCAAAGGACACTTTAAAATTCCGATCAACAGGAGCCCCGGGTACAGCAGGGGCCCCATTGTCTACTGAGACAGTATAATCCTTAATAGTAAAATCAGCAGCAGTCACATAAAAAATTACCGGACCATTGGAAAAATCAACAACGTCTCCATCTGCGGGACTGACTGAATATCCTGTGATTGAAATATTCGGAACAAGTGCAGAGATATCAGCGCCATTTGGTACTACTATATCTATTGTGGATTCATCCACTGTCCCCACAGCATCAGAAGCAAGGACCCCTCCATTTTCACTTACAAGAAAATCAAATGTTGAAATGTCTTTAGATGAAGCTGCAGCAAGATTAACAGTAACATCATAGTCTTTTGTGCTTCCATCCTGTGCTTTTACGGTAAACAACATAGGGCAGTCGGAAAAGTCAACAGTATCTCCATCAGCGGGTACTACCGAAGATCCATTGATGACAATTCTAACTACAATGGCGCGTGTATCAGTGCCAAAGGGGACTGTCAGGTCAACAGTGGACGTACCAACTGTGCCATTCACATCAGTGGACAGGGCTGTATTTTCAGCATCAAGGAGATTAAATGCTAAAATATCCTTTGTACTATCCGTGACAATTCTTGTGACAACTTCCGGTCTTCTGAATAAAGTATCCAGACCACGGCTGCAACTGGTTAGCTCAAGAGATAGAAAAAGAGCTAACAGTCTTGAAAGGATTATAAATATTGCTTTTACTTGCAAACATTAACCTTCAAAAAAATTGCAATTTTTAAAATGTAAATCTTACTGTATTAAAAATACTGAATTTAATTGAAGAAATCAAAAAAAATTGAATTATTAATGAAAGGAATAAGCAAAAATAATAGACATGGCTAATAATGGTAGGAATAACTAAAAAAAGAACGGCTCTTTGCCCCCCCCCGGGGGAATGTATCCGGGGGGAGAGAATAAAAAAATTAATAGGTGCAGGGAATCTCATCGAAATCCTCAATATATCCATCATCGGCATAGGTGTCAAAAACAAAACGACCTATTCTGTGCGGGTTCTGCAGTTCAGTTGCGTTAATCGAGATCGCCGTTAAAAACCGGCTGTTTCCTGACTGGGCTGCGGGAATTTTGGAAATGTCCCAGTTGAAAGCAACGGTCTCATCTTCAACAGCACGGTCCTTGAAACGCGGCAGGAATGATGAGCAGTAGTTGTCCTGGAAATCGAACCAATCGGCCAGATTTTTTATAGCGTCTTCCGGGTCTGATGAAAATATATTTTTAATGGACCGCGTATCGAATTTATCAACCAGCCGGTTGTCTGGTTTGCCGAACATTGAGATATAGCCTTTTACCTCATAGCCCTGCGCACGCAGCTTTTCAACATTGTTCAGAAGATAATATGAAGAGAGCCATGCGGAAATCCTTCGATCCGGCCAGCCGCCCAGGACAGCCACTGCATGGCCATTGAATGCGTTACGGCCGGGTGCCATGTGGATAGCAGGATCATAAAAGGAATTAAGCTCAATGCGTTTACTCCCGACCTCCCCGATCAGTTCACTCATCATGCCAGGCTCCCTCAGACTCAATGCCAGGGCCCCCCTTAAATTTTTAGCTTCAGCCAAAATGAAATTTTTTAAATATGTGTTTTCCTTGAGATCATTTAAAAAATCCGGTTGTTCAAGAATGGTATCTATTGTTTCAGCAGAACACATAACGATGGGGCGGATATCGTCATAGTTGGGCGCATGATCCAGATCGATATCTGACGCGTCAGGATAGATGATGCCCATTGTTATCGTGCAAAAACCCGGTGCCATCGGCTGCTCCGCGACATTCTTGAGCGACTTTGAAGCGTTATACGCACCGAAGAGGTAGCGGGACTTGAAGGCACCGAAAGGGAAAAGGGATGAAATAAATGTATCAGCACGTGAATTCAGCTCCTGGGCCTTCTTTTTGAGGTCTTCGGTTGCTGAAAGATAGTTTGACCTGTTCCCGCCTGACCGGGGTATTTCGTTAAAACTGGAAAATCTCTGCAGGTGGACCAAACTTCGGCCGCTGAACATCGCATCTTCGAAGAGCTGTTCGTAATCAATCCCTGCCCGATCTTCTCCATATAACAAAGCCGGGTCCATGGCCGAGGCCAGAAGAGACAATGTTAAAAAATCAACCAGGACCTGGTCTCCATCAACTGTTTGTTCATCCCACCAGGTGGGGGTTTTATTCCCGAGGACATTGCGTGCAAAGTCATTTAATACACTGTTCTTCCCCAGTGTGCTCAGGACCTTCCCCTCGATATTTTCAACAATAACCTGGCGATAGGTGTTGAGCATCTCAAGTGCAGGGGCGTCAGCGTTTAATGACATAAAGCGCAGTGCATCAGCGATAATCTGGGTTTCTTCGATAGAAAATAATCTGTCAGTGTGCGCACCAGGAAAAAGGTTCTGGTTCTGCAGAATGTTCATCATGATAGACGTTGAAAGGCTGCCGGAGCTGCCTCCAGTCATGCATCCGAGATGAAATTTCACGGTTTGTCCTGTGGTCTTTTCGATTTCCATTGCTTCATTAACACGGATTTCGAGTGTTTCGGACATCCAACCCAGGGTGGATGCGAAATTACCACCATTCCCCTGAGGCGCAAGGCATTGGCTTATTACCAGGTCTTGCGCCATGGCTTGAGATGTTATGAAAAACAGTGAGCTGACGAGGAGCGCCAGCAAAACGAAATGTGAAATTTTAGTGTTCATTGTACTAATCCTTTTTTGAATATTATAAATTGATAATTTTCCGCTCACACCGAGGATGAAGCGAAGTTCTTATCGTGGATCCTTTTGGCATTTTTTTGCATCAA
>JBFZEZ010000226.1:0-2601 GCA_041306585.1 Spirochaetota bacterium
GATAATTATAGGCATAAACGTGTTGTTTTTTTAACAGTAATTTTACCGCATCGGTCAATTGGATCTCACCGCCAACACCGGGAACCACATCATGTAAGCAGTCAAAAATTTCCGGGGTGAAAAGGTATCTGCCGATCGCGCCGAGATTGGAAGGGGCATCCTGCACAGATGGCTTTTCTACAATATCTTCAAGAAGATGAAGGGACTCATCAATTTTTTGTCCTTTGATAATCCCATAACTTGATATTTTTTCCTTAGGGGTTTCCTGGACGGCAATGACTGACGAATGTGTTTTATTAAACGCGTTGATGAGCTGCAATGTACAGGGAATCGTATCCTGCAAAATATCGTCGCCGAGTAAAACCGCAAACGGTTCATTTCCTATGTGTTTTTTTGCAATCTGCACGGCATCGCCAAGTCCGTGGGGTTCTTTCTGGCGGATGTAATGTATTGAACAATGCGAGTAGACATCCTCAAGCAGTTTGAGTTTGTCTGCATCGTTTTTGGATTTTAAATGGGATTCAAGTTCAGGGGAATGATCAAAATAATCTTCAATTGCCCGTTTTTTGCGTCCGCTGATAATGAGAATATCATCAATGCCGGACAGGAGTGCTTCTTCGACAACATAATGAATGACCGGCCGGTCAATAATGGGGAGCATCTCTTTTGGCATCGATTTTGTTATCGGAAGAAACCGGGTGCCAAGACCCGCTGCTGGTATGACTGCTTTTGTTATTTCACTCACCAGCACACCCCCTCATAGATTGCCGCCACATTCCGGGCTTTTTCAACCCGTATTAAAAAATCGGTACATGACTTCTGAAAAACCGGATGAGCAAGAGCGGGATACAAAAAGATATTTGAATCAATGATAATTTTTGTCCCGTCAGGAATGGATTTTAGATCACTCAAAGATATCAGACTCAATTATTTCTTCAATAGATTGAATATTTTCTATTTTGAAAGCGCCGACTAATTTTTTTATCTCTGATTCTGGTAAAATTTTGAGTTCTACTTCATCCCCATTTCGTAAACTGACTGGATCAATAAGATGAAAAGTATTATCCCGGTAAATCGCTTTAACCATTATTCACACCTTTGTAGTATATTTTTCGTCCAATTATTTACAGATATTGTTACTGCAGGGATATTCTCTTTGATATCGCTTTTCCGGAGTCTTATTGTGCTTACTGATTTTATGTTGGCAGAATGTACCCGCTCTGATACTTGCAGAATCAAAAAAATCCGACCATGGTACCTGATCAATCAATCCTAACAATCGGCACGAATACACGGTATCCCGGTGTTCAAATGTATGAAAAATAAGACTATCTCCTGTTAGTTCATACAGGATACAAAGCCTCATAGGTGTTTTCATCAGATATCCACTGACATATCCTTAGGCGAATCCGAAGAAGACGTGAATGCGGAATGCTTCCTATGACCCCCTCAAAAATACTTGTTGATACAACCGCTATCCTGGTAACACGGATAAGGCTTGATAACTTTAATCCGGTATGAGAAAAATCTGGATCTGTCTTTTTTATTACGTCATCGATTCCGGTATTTTCATAATGTAAGTGTGTCGTAATCATACAGATAAGCCAGTCATCATACGAATTGGGCAGTGATCTCAGCACGAGTGCCGGGCGCAGTTTCCCTGAAACCTGATCTGTTTGTGGGAAATTTAAAAGAACAATCTGCCCTTCACGGATCATGTGCAGGCTCGATTATATCGGCAGATGTATAGAAGGTATCCTCATCTTCCATTCCTCTCATCGCTGATGCAAGTGAAAAATTACACCATGATTTATCATCTGCCCTTCTTTCTTCATAGAGCATTTTACGGGTTTGTAAAAATTCTACAAAATCAAGTACTTCTAACTGAGCTACATCAGGCAACGATTCGAGGTGATCTACAATGATACGAATCGTATGCGTCTTATTTTCAACCGCTCTCGATGCTTCCATATATGTCACCTTTACCATTCTTTAATATATAATTACGTATAGCGGGTTAATAAATGATAAGAGTGCCCGCCAGGTTGATACCTCCTGTTGATAAGGTACGGTTGCCGGGGATTTATGAGGGATTGGACGCAAAGACCGTTGATGTAATATCTTTTTGTGGGTAGAACATGAGCATTAATCCTTCTGGATTATACAGCCCCGAAAAAGTAATCATATTACGCCGTATTTCCGATGAATCAAATATGATTGTATTTCCACCTGTTGAATGTATCAGTGGGATTCCACGTCAGATTGACCGTGACACCGACGCCTTAACAGCGCCCGGTACAACATTCGTGTCATTGTACGGCAGCTTTGATGAGATTACGGTTTTTTAAGACATCTCTACCGAAAGCTGATTCTTCGCATGACATTTTTTCTTGGCTATCGCTTTTGTGACCGGCAGGAACCGGGTGCCAAGACCGGCTGCTGGTATTACTGCTTTTGTTATTTCACTCACCAGCACACCCCCTCATAGATTGCCGCCTCATTCCGGGCTTTTTCAACCCGTATTAAGAAATCGGTACATGACCTCTGAAAAACCGGATGAGCAAGAGCGGTATACAAAAAAATATTTGAATCAATGATAAT
>JBFZEZ010000227.1:0-2581 GCA_041306585.1 Spirochaetota bacterium
TAGACCGTTTTTAGGAATCATCCTGCGGGGGGGGGCGGCTGGCCGACTTCCCGGATACAACAGGCGAGTATACATAAGGAGAAAAAAATGCAATCATATCGGAACGTAAGCGATATTTTAATAAAGAACAGGGATATTCACGACAAAGGGATCACTTTTATAGATGAAAAAATCGAGGATTTCGTTTCATTTAACATGCTGTATAACGATTCCCTCCGGATGCTGAAGGGACTGCAGGAGAGGGGGCTCAAGCCCGATGATGAAATAATTTTGCAGATACTGGACCCACGGAAATTTTTAACGATGTTCTGGGCGTGCATCCTCGGCGGCATGGTCCCCATCCCCATCGACGCCCGCAATAAACATGAATTTTTTTTGAGGCTTTTCAGGGTCTGGAAGATATTAAAAAACGGCCACCTGGCCACAACGGACGATCAGTTGCGGACGCTGAATAATTTTGCTTTTGAAAATGACCTCGTCGAACTGGTGGAAAAGATGCGTTCGAGGCTGATCAATGTCACCGAACTGGCGGGGGAAAACAGGGGGGAGGGGGATCTCTATCATCCCGCACCCGGAAAAACAGCCTATATCCAGTTTTCATCAGGGACGACGGGTGATCCGAAGGGTGTGTTACTGACGCACGAAAATCTTCTCACAAACATCGTCGATATCGCCATGACCACAAAAGCGACCGCCGATGAGTCAACCCTCAGCTGGATGCCGCTGACCCACGATATGGGGCTCATAGGATTTCATCTTACCCCCTCTGCCATGCAGATGCAGCAATATATTATACCCACAGTGACTTTTGTCATGAACCCCGTGCTCTGGATAAAAAAAATATCGGAACACCGTTCAACCATGACTGCTTCCCCTAATTTTGGTTACAAGCATTTTCTTAATTTTTTTAATCCGGCGCAGGAAACGGGGCTCGACCTTTCGTCTCTGCGGATAATTTTCAACGGGGCGGAGCCGATTGCCAGGGATCTGTGCCAGAGATTTCTGGATGTCCTGGGCGTATATGGATTGCAGAAGGGGGCCATGTTCCCTGTCTTTGGGATGGCTGAGGCGAGCCTTGCGGTATCCTTTCCCGTTCCCGGCGAAGAGCCGTTGTATCATTGTCTCGATCGATTTTCGATGGAGATCGGCAAACCTGTTGAAAACGCCGATCCGAAGGGAAACAACTGCATCCATTTCACCGATCTCGGTTTTCCCCTGAAGAGCATTGAAGTGCGGATCGCTGACGCGGACAACAGGCCCCTCCCTGAAAATCATCTGGGCCATATCCATATCCGCGGTAAAAATGTCACTGCCGGATATTATCAAAATGCTGAAGCCACGCGAATGGCGTATACCGGCGACGGATGGTTTATCACTGGAGACCTGGGATTTTTGAAAAATAAAAGGCTTACTGTCACCGGAAGGGAGAAAGACATCATTTTTTCAAATGGACTGAATTATTATTCCCATGATATCGAGAGCGTGGCTGAACGGGTCAGAGGGGTCACCCACGAGGGGATATCGGCGGTCGGCGTTTATAATGACAGGCTGCAGGAGGATGAATTGATACTATTCATCAAAAATAAAAATTCCGACATGAAGGAATTTTCCGACCTCGCGAAGGAGGTGCAGAAATGCATTTATATTAACATCGGGATACGGGTCAACGAGGTCATTCCGGTGGAAAAATTTCCAACCACTACCGCGGGTAAAATACAACGCGGTGCATTGAGAAAAAACTATATCAAAGGCGATTATAAGGATACTATTGAAAAGCTCAATGCATTAAAGGGCACCACGATTACGACGCATGGTCATAAAGGGGATGCATTCGACACCCTTGCCAGGGATATCACGGCATTTCTGTTGGCAGAGCTCGCAAAGGAGCTGGAGGACGTCATATATCAATTCAACGACGAGACCGACCTCTTCGATCTTGGGATAGATTCACTGACATTGGCGACATTGCTGATACGGATCGAGCATGAAGTGGGGATAACACTTTCGCCCCTCTATCTTCTGGAATTCTCTACAATTAAAGAGTTATCGAAGAACCTTGCCAGGACATATTTCAATGAGTTTGAAAAATATTTTGCGAGGAAAAGATGAGAAAACAGGAAGAAATTTATGATGAATTGCGCGATCGGATACAGCTGTTAAGCCGGGGGATACGCCCCGTGGAATTGCACGGGAAACCCCTCTATAGTTTTTCCAGCGTCGGCGCCGGTCCCCAGGGGAAAAAATTTTTTCTCTGTTCCAGAAAAGACGGCTCGCCCCAGAGTATGATCAGCGTGCCGGTGTTTCCGTCAAGCCATCCCCTGAATGCGTACAGCCTGAAAACAGAACCCGGACCAAAGGCCTCAATTATAAAAGCTGAAAATGGCATTTTGTTGAAGGCCGCGCCTATTGAAAAATTTATCGGCAAAACCCTGAGTAACGGGGTCTCGATCGTAAAAGACGGGATTTCGGCACTTCATTGTTATGCGACCTACACGATGGTCCCCGCGTGGAAATGCAAGCATCCCGAAGCCGGGGAGGAATGCCGGTATTGCGAAATAAATGCGGTGGCCCTTGAAAAGAG
>JBFZEZ010000228.1:0-2710 GCA_041306585.1 Spirochaetota bacterium
CGATTATCGCAAGGGAAATAAACGCGGTCGTGATTCATATTTCAACTGACTATGTTTTTGACGGATTGAATCCAGCGGCATACACCGAGGAAGATCAGCCGAACCCCCTGAACATATACGGCAAAAGCAAACTCGAAGGCGACAGGCGCCTTGCCGATGAATGGAATAAATTTTTCATTGTGCGCACATCATGGCTCTATGGGAGCAATGGGAAAAATTTTGTGCATACCATGCTCCGGTTGTTCAATGAAAGGGATTCAGTGTCAGTGATCGATGATCAATGGGGGAGCCCGACCTATACAGTGGACCTGGCCCGATTTATAGTTTTTTTGGTTTCAACTGTATCAGATACATACGGCATCTACCATTTTTCCAATGAAGGAAAAACATGCTGGCATGATTTCGCAGTGAAAATATGTGATCTGGGGAAAAAATATAATCTCATCTCAGGTAATCCCGTTATTAATCGCATACCGGCAAAGGACTATCCGGTGTCGGCCCGGAGGCCGCTTAACTCATATCTCTCAAAGAAAAAAATCATTGAGACGTTCGGTTGGGTCCCTCCGCATTGGGAGGAGTCGCTTGAAGAATTTTTATCGAATGTGAGAAATTCCAGTGGGTAGCACATTAAATTTGTGGGCGCCAAGGGTACGGTCCATGAAATATACCCCTGCAGGACGGTCGGTAGTTCTTTCAGACGCTACGAATGATTTTTTATCTTATCGCGAGCACCTGGGACACCCCTTTGGATGGCATACTCTGCAGTATTCCCTGCCGCACGTGGGGCAGGAGCCCATGCATGACTTGCAGACAATATGGAGTTTTTCGTCACACACAACATAGAGCGGCTTTGCCGCATAACAACTTTCGCATCTTATATTCTCAAGACGTCTGGTTATCGGGTTCCAGTCGACAAATGCCTTTCTGACGCTTTTTTTTCGAAGAATATCGAGGGTCTGCCGGTGCACGGGGAGAGCGACGCGGGATATCTGGATGAGCTTTGCCTCAATGGCGATTGTATAATTTCTCACGAGCTCCGCAGATTTTGCCTGATGCTCGCGTTCAATCGAAGAAAGTCGTAACCGCTCTTTGTCGAAATTGTCCTGTTCTTTTTCAATTTTATTGAGGACGGCTTTTTTTGTCTCATTTTGTATGTCCGTGTAGTATGAATACACCCTGTCCATATCGCGTTTCAGGCGCCGTTCCATTCCGGCGATAAAGGGTTCGAACCTGCTTTTGATTTCATGGGGGAGTATTGCATTCGCGCTATGGCTGAGTGTTTGCGGATCCCACTCTTTGGCCTGGAGGGCTTCATTCAGTTTGACGATCGACGGGTTGCATCTTTCGTAATCAGCGAGAAGGAGTGCGAAATTATCAGCGCGGTTCCCGCTCCCTTCGTTAATGGAAAACGAAATGATCTCCTCCCGTTTTTCATTTGAAATGGCTGATATAGAAAAGGTAAAACTGGTGATAATTGTAACGCAGGGAAATGATTCCGAGAACCTGAAGGTCGCGTTATCGAATATGAGGTTTTTTCGAAGGATTTTTTCGGCGTCGAATTGATTGACTGGAAGTATACCGGGGGGGATAGACGCAATTTTAAGGCGTCCCCGGTTGCCAAGGAGTCGCTCCATCTTGTCCACCATGTCGGACTCGATGGAAATACGAATGGATCCGCCCGGGAGATTGTCGCCGAATCCTAATCTACATATCTCTGGTAATTCAAGCTCCTTCTGCAGTATTTTAGGAGAGAGAATTTCGAGCCCCTCATGTTCGATCTCATCAACAAGGGCGCCATGAAGGCGCAGAGTTTGCGCTACAATATCACGAAAAATATTCATACTGCCTCAAATTCCTCGCCAAACAGCGCAGTGTCAAGGGCATTGGCTTCGTTGTACTGCTCCCGCGCGCGGATAAGTTTTTCCCCGAGTTCGCTAAAAGCATCCGCGCTGTTTTCGCCTGTTGCGGCGATCCATGCCGAGAAAATCATGCTTTCAAAATCTTGATCATCCTCCAGTTCGCCAAGAATTGATTGTATTTCTCCCACGACCAGTTCGAACATGTTTATTTTTTCATCAAGGATACGAAGCATGTGATCTTCCAGGGTGTTTTTCAACGCGAGATTGAACACGAAAACGTCGCGAGTCTGACCAATACGGTGGATCCTGCCGATGCGCTGTTCTATTGCCTGCGGGTTCCACGGAAGATCGTAATTGATAATGGTGTTGCAGAATTGCATGTTTCTCCCTTCTCCCCCGCTTTCGGTGCAGAGAAGGATCGGAACCGATTCCCGGAATCGTTCTATTGCCTCGTCTTTTTCAATCCCGCTCATCTGACCATCAAAACGTTCGAACGGATACCCCTTTTCTCTGAGGAGGGAGGAAAGATAGTCGATAGTGTCGCGGAATCGGATAAAAATAATTTTCTTTTCACCTGGATTCTGCCGAATGAGATCAATCAGCGCGGCTGATTTTGAACACCGTTTAATGCCGGCATATCGATCGAGGAGAGCGGCCCATTCTTTTAGCGAAGAGTTTGCCGCATGGCGTTCAATCGCCCGTGCTGCTGTAACCGGGGCTGAACCGGCAGCAGCCAAAAGATGTATATGCGCAAGCCGGTGCCGCACCGGGTCTGCTTCATGTTCATCACGTATGAGCCGGTTGATTAATGAGTAGCATTCTTTTTCGACCGCGGTCGCTTCAACCCTGAT
>JBFZEZ010000229.1:0-2685 GCA_041306585.1 Spirochaetota bacterium
GTAGGGGTAAAAAAGTCATATTAAAGCCGCTTTATTGTAATCTAAAACCTCACCCACATAGTAACCCCCACCAGCGTAAAATCAAGTACATCCATCTTCTCAAAAAACGCCCCGTACTCAACACCGGCTTTCAAATACTCAGTACATTGAATATTTACAAGATCCCGCCTGCACTGTCACTCATTACCGGGCTGTCAATCGCCATAATCGCCTTGAGAAAAGGAAAACATAACTTTGAGAATACAATGTTTTGCCTGGTCTGCATCTGGTCCACACTTCTCCACCCGGTTTTTCTGGCGCATCACATCTTCAAAGGACAGATTGACCTCATACTAATCATTGAAAGAATTAACACTTTATTTTTCCAATATATGACGAACTATATAATCAAACGGATTTTAATAATCACCTTTTTCTATTGCGCGAGTGATTCCCGTGCCTTTTTGTCGGTACCGTATAATCGGATAGAGTTGTCTATACTGAATCCGCTGTTCTTCCATGAAAGAAGATTGAACTCGGGTATATATCTATTGGGGGGCGGTTGATGGCAGGAATATATTCATTACCAGTGATAACGAGCAAAACAGGACGTTTTGTGTGGGGCGAGGATGGTTCACGAGGAACCTTCCGGAGCCGCGCGCTGTGGTTTGTGGCTATGGCGGTGAAAATAAAAAGAAAAAATACGGGGATACATATCGACAGGATTATAGCAGAATCCTTTTATTTATTTTATCCAGCAATTTTGATTTGAGTGCTTCCCATGCCATAATAAAAATTATATATAATTATTATACGTATGTCAATACTAATATTGACAGAAAAAAGGTGGCTGCATAGCTGATTAGTTATGTAAAACTTAACAAAATCTTTATATTTTCTTTATTTAATATCAAATTGATTTTTGTATTTTTTTGTTAATTAATAAATACGTAAGGGCAAAAAAACGATGCGGCTCACTCTATCGCGAACAAAATTCTACGAAGGTATTGTCGAAAATGTATTTCTCGTCATAGCCCTGTCATGCCTCTTTATTTTATTTCTCATTATGCTCTTCCTGTTCAAGGAGGGGGTCCCGATATTCAAAACGGTATCCCCGGTTGATTTTATTTTCGGGGACAGCTGGTACCCGACAAGCGGCCAGCCCCGGTTCGGCATCTTCCCGCTTATACTGGCGTCCCTTTCAGTGACACTGATCGGGGGCTTAATCGCAGTCCCCTTCAGCCTGGCGATCGCTCTCTATCTCGCAGAGCTCGCGCGCCCGGCCATCCGTGAGATTATAAAGCCCGTTGTCGAAATCATCGCCTCGATACCGTCGGTCATAATCGGGTTTCTCGGCATGGTGATCGTTGCACCTGCCCTGCAAAACTTGTTCAATGTGGACTCGGGGCTCAACCTTTTTAATGCCTCGATCATGCTAGCGTTCATGGCTATTCCCACGATTGCAAGCATATCGGAGGACGCCATCTCGTCGGTCCCCATCTCCCTGAAGGAAGCCTCGTATGCCCTCGGCGCAAACCGCTGGCAAACGATATTCCATATAACGATCCCTGCAGCCCTGTCCGGGATATGGACCGCGGTCATACTCGGCCTTTCCCGTATCATCGGAGAAACCATGGTAGTCCTTATGGTGGCCGGCGGGGCTGGTGTCATTCCGACTTCGATCTTTGACCCGGTACGCCCCCTTACATCGAACATAGCGGCGGAAATGGCAGAGGCAGCAGTCGGGAGCAGCCACTATAGCGCCCTCTTCGCCATAGGCATCATCCTTTTCATCATTACCTTCGCGTTTAATCTCATGGCCGATTTTTTTTCGAATAAATACAAAATGAAACTGGGATAGCACAGGAGCACGATTAAGGCACTCATCATGAAAAAATCAAATGACATCATCCAGAACATAATGTTCGCCCTGATCAGGACCGCAGCGTTGACTGTGATCGCAGTACTGGTTCTCATGATAGGGTTTATAATAGCAAAAGGGGCCCCGGCCCTTTCATGGGACTTTCTGACGCAGTCGCCGCGTAACGACATGACTGAAGGCGGGATCTTCCCCGCTATCGTCGGTACCATAGCCCTCATGATCGGCTCATCCCTTGTATCGATTCCGATAGGCGTCATAACTGCAATTTATATGACTGAATACGCCCGCAACCCGCGGATAATCAAAATTATACGCCTTGGCGTGAGCAACCTTGCCGGTGTACCCTCGGTCGTGTTTGGCCTGTTCGGCCTCAGCCTCTTCGTGGTTTTTTTCGGATTCGGTACGTCGATACTTGCAGGTTCGCTGACACTGGGGGCATTAAACCTCCCGGTTATAATACGCTCGACAGAGGAAGCCCTGCAAATCGTGCCGGGTACATATCGCGAGGCGTCACTCTCCCTGGGGGCGACGAAATGGCAGACGATTCGCAAAATCGTTTTGCCGAATGCACTCCCAGGAATACTTACTGGTGTTATGCTATCAATGGGGCGAGCAGCGGGGGAGACCGCGCCGATCATGTTCACAGCCGCGACCTTTTACTCTCCCGACCTCCCGAATTCAATTTTCAACGAGGTCATGGCCCTCCCCTATCATATTTACGTGCTCGCGACGGCGGGCACCCATATTGAAGAGACGCGGCCAATCCAGTACGGGGCTGCGATCGTACTGATTGTGCTTGTTCTCATTCTTAATATGTCGGGGGT
>JBFZEZ010000230.1:0-5275 GCA_041306585.1 Spirochaetota bacterium
TTTCATCGTCCAGAACACAGAGCACCTTAAGACGACATTTAAAACACCCCAGTTTTTTCCGCATCTTGATTGGAATGATGTATTGCAGGTGCTCTTGTCGGATCTTTATGAACGGGTTGAAAAAGAAGCAATTCCTGTTTTTGAAAAATTTATTGATTCTGCAGATTTCGAGGTCCTCAATAAAGTTTCAAGCGGGCCGAGCCTGCCGGTTAATTTTCAGCGTGAAAAATTTCATGCCTTTTTGGATTCGATTTTCAAAAACAAGGAAATCCGCTATAACTTCAACGGCGTTTTAAACATTTTTAAATATAATGTTATTGAAAAGTACCTCGGGGAAATCTTTAAAAGACGGGATTTTTTATATAATGAACTCGTCCGGGTCCAGAAAACCCATCTCGAGAAGGAAGAATACATTCTTTTTATGAAGGTGCTTCTACTTATTAAAAACGCG
The DNA here is from genome assembly GCA_041306585.1 of Spirochaetota bacterium. GTDB lineage: Bacteria > Spirochaetota > UBA4802 > UBA4802 > UBA5550 > JBFZEZ01. The sequence continues at coordinate 452 of JBFZEZ010000230.1, forward strand.
GCATATATCAAAATCCCCATTGCACCCAATGACACTGCGAAGGTGAGCCTTTTCGACTGTCAAGGGCAGAATAAGAAACAGAAGCAGTATATTCAGGAGCATGCCCGTCTCATCCGGCAGCAGCTGCCGAATCTTTCCGAACGCACTATCGAACTTGCACTAAAGGCAAACCTCAAAAATGAGCAGACCGAAGTGGAGGATGCCAGTTCGAGGATACTTTTTATCCTGGCTGCCCGATATCATAATTACAAGCCGATGGTCAAGGTTGACCGCGGCGCCGAGTCCCCCGATAAGAGCTGGTTCGGAATCATGAGGAAAAACCCCGAGGCTAACGGTTTCGACAGGCGTCTCCTCGATGATCTCTACCGGATCGCCGGTGATAACAATTGGTGAGAGGAAACGTATGAAGCAGGCACAATTCTGGGAAAATTTTATCATTGTTGCCATAATACTGGTAATTATTCAGACCTTCATGCATGAATATGCCATTTATGCCCACTGGGGGATTTTTGCCCGGCATGTCATACTCATTTTCGGATTCTGCTTTGACCTGATATTCAGCATCGAATTCCTCATAAGAAGTGTAATAACATCGAAAAAGGGGTCGCTTAAGGATTATTGGTTCTATGAACGCGGCTGGGTTGATTTTTTGAGTTCACTTCCCCTGCTTCTACTCGATTCAGGCCCTACCATGTATCTTCTTGCCATGGGGGGGCTTCATGATGGTTCATCCGCGACTGATGTTGTCAATGTTTTGAAAGTCGTTAAGGCCGTTCGTGTAACGAGGATACTCAGGCTTGTCAGGATCATAAAGATATTCGGGAAGATCCAAAATACTGAATCAAAAATGACCCAGCACCATACCACGACCATCGCGACAACGGCGGTATTTACAATTGTTTGCGCGCTGCTGGCATTCTCTTTCATCGATGGCTCTGGAAAGAAGGAGGTGGCCCTGCGCGCGTGTATTTATAAAAACTATCTCATAACAATTGAAAATTACGATAAAGACAGGGACGATCAAAAAGAACTGGCAATGGGTTTTTTTTCGGGTGACCCGTTTGTTATCAAGCTAACGTATGATGAAAAAAGCATTATAGCCAATATTACTGAAAAGGATTTCCATGAAAAATATTCTATGGATGATTGTATTACTGTAGAGAGTAATGGTTTGAGATTGTTCCTCTCAATTGTTGATATTCACAGGAGAGTGGCGCTCAATCACATGGAGAGCTTTTTCATTATCGTCATGGTGGTACTTTCGTTCATGATTCTTTATACCCGTCACTTTGCCCAGAATGTCAGCGATATCATCCATATTCTGAATAAAGGTCTGCGTAAAAAGAATTACAATCTCCAGGTCAAGGTTAAAAAACAGTATGCAGATGAGGAGATATTCCGGCTCGTCGATTTTTATAATAATGCTTATCTCCCCGCTAAACTGCGCCATATCCAGGAGGAGGAAAAAGAGAAAGGCTCTTCCATCGCGATGGATGATTTCATGGGTTACAACAAGTAGTCCGGCATCAGGCCTGATGAATGTCTTCGATTATTTTTAATGATGTGTAGTGTTCCGAGTGGTCGTTTGTGTAATCCTTGTCGAAGATGAGGATGATTTCTGTACGCACATTTTCTTTTATTATGAAACAATATTCCCCTGTAAGCTTTCTGACAAGATCGATTCCCCTGCCTGTTTCAGAGATAAAATCTGTAATGTCCGCACCCGTTTCAGCCGCCTCGAGAATAAGCTGGTTCTGTTCAATGACTTTATTGATGCTGTCCAGGATTTTCATTTTGGTAAGTTTACCGCAGTAATCGTCGATGGCAATCCCGAATTTTTCATTAGAATAACAGAAAAAAAGATCGACACTTGAGCCTTCAGGCAGGGTGACCGGGATTCGTTGTTCTTTTTCTTTTGTCAGACCGTGAGAATGGTAGACCGCATTTATGGTCATTTCATTAAGGACCAGCTTGAGTGACATTTTGTTCGGGATTGTAAAGCCCCATGATTCAATCTCGGAGAGCAATGCATCGATCCCTTTCTTAATCTGTTTTGAATGGGTCAGCCTTATTTTTTTTATTTCGATGATATCGGAAATGTAATTGGTGAGTCCAAAAATATTTTTTTTTGTTATTAATTTTTCAGAGAGATTTAAGAGCTCGCTTTTTTGGAGGGGTTTAAATAGGACATTGCCGATCCCCTCCTTGAAAATACGGTCGAAAAAAGTATCAATATTTTTATCTGTAGTCATTATAAGCGGAATGTAGGAATAATTGGTCCGTATGTAATTGTATAGATCGAAAGAGTTATCCCCGGGGAGCTCTACTTCGGAAACTACGAGGTCGAAATCAAACGATTTGAGGTTCGTCATTGCTTCATATGCCGAATCGCATATGGTGACATTGTAATTGTTATCGGTAAATATTTTCGCCAGGGCGTCTTTGAAAATTGAAAAATCTACGATGAGAACGTTGTGCATCTCCAAATCCTATTTCATTATTGCGGGAAATTTTTTTTTTCTGCATTTTAAAAAGGAACGGCAATATCCCGCTTGGAATTTTATACCGTATACATATATTCTCCCACATTAACTATTATATGGACAGTTAATAATGCAAGAATTAAAAATTAAATGCTTGAAAAAAAATTAAAAAAATCGAAAATATTATTGTAGGATAGTAATTAATATGTATATAATTTAAAGATTGAAATGCTGATTTATTAGCCGTGTATTTTTTGGAGGTTTTTTCATGAATAAAATTGTATCTATTTTTGTTGCCGGAGTATTATTTCTCCCGTTTATCTTATATGCGCAACAAACCAATCAAAAAGGTGAACAGGCTGGATCTCAAGGTTATAGTCTCGAATCCGATAGAATCGATGACCAGGAGAAAACCCTTGATGGTCAGATAGGCGAACTTAATAAAAAAATTGCCGAGGTGATCAGGAAATACAACCTTGTCAAGATAAAAGATATCCGTTTCTTGCCCTATCAAACCTCTTATAAGCTTGGCGATAATTTTATTGAAATAGAAAAGCATATTTTTCTGAAAAACGAAATGTATCCTCAGCAGATCGCCGGCATAGAACGTAAGACGACCAGGTTGTATACCGATGGATCAAATCTCAGTAAAATCGAAATCGAAGTGTATGAATCCATATATTCTAACGGTTTTAAAGACGAGGCGCGTATATCTGATCCTTCCCCATTATCCGGAGGGTGCGAAGATATTGTTTTTACCCATATATGGCGCGGTAAAACAATTATTGACAACAAGAAGATGTCGGAAATCAAGAATACGACGGCTTTCCCGACACGGATCCAGATAAAAAGGGATTTTCTTGTCCCGCATCTCAATGAAACATATCGCGCCCTTTTGTTCATAGCTGAGTCATATTTCAATTCAATGAAGGACTCCGATCTCGGCATGAAGCTGTTTCTGGAGCGTTCAACAAAATATTAATAATTGTATACATGTGACCATGATGAGCCGCCCGTGACAGGGCGGTTTTTTTATTTGTGCGGGGAGTGATGATTCATCCGGCTGTGCAGGCAATTGCTTCTAATATCGCTTTCATGTTATCAAGCGGTATGGTGTGCGTTATTTCACTGGTTGGGGCAAGGATGAATCCCCCCCTTTGTGCGATAAAAAGGTGGCGCATGATGTCCTGTTGTATATCATCCGGATGTGATGTTTCGGCCCGAGCGATGTCAATACCGGTTACGAACGCAATTTTTCCGGTGTATGTATTGTATTCTGCAGCAAAGTCGTTCCCGGCATCCCCCTGAAGCGGATGAAGGAGATCGAGCCCGGCCGCGGCATATGCCGGGAGAAATGGCCCCTGGTATCCGCATGAGTGGAGCATCGCCAGGGCCCCCTCCTCGTGGGCTGCCGCAATCATCCTGGAAAGATAGGGATATATACATGCATTCCACCTGTCAAGCGGTAGAAAAGTACGGCCATGATACCCGTAGTCATCCATGATGAACACGATGTCAGCCCCCGCGCGTACGCTTCTGATAATGATTTCGATCGATGTATCGGATAGTCTATCCATGACTTTTTTAATTTCATCCGGATATTCGTGGATCATCATCATGAAATTGTTCGTTTCCGCGAGCGAGGTATTGAGGAGGTCGAACGGGCCGCGGATTGCTGATGCAATAGATGCACCCGGGAATTTTTTGCGCAGGGACCTGAAAATGTTGAAGTGTTTTTTATCGGTTATGACCGGGGCGCGGTATTGCGCCAGGTCTGCTGGTGTCTTTAATTGGCGGTCTGCCGTCGCGAGCAGGCCATTGCTGCCGCATGATATCAATGCGCCATAAGGGTCCCTGAAACGGACACCGTGTGCTGTCAGGGATGGAGAGTGGAAATACCCCGGCGAACTGTGGGATGCAAGGATGATGTCAGAGCCGATTGCGGATGCATACGTGTGGGCAATGTTTAAAACGTGCATATCATAAAAGGAAGAGATGATCGCCGGGAGGCAGCCTGTGCCCCTATGGGCAATTTCCGCGCATGCATCGATGATGAAAGATCCCGAGGGTTGGTATTCTGAGATGAGCCTGCATGCCGCCCGTCCCGTGAGCCAGAGAAACAGGGGTACCCGGTCAACAGGCAGACCGCGAATAGCAGCATGTACCCTTTCACGCGGTAAAAGCCGGTTTTTTGTATTGTGGAATGGTCCGGGATTACTCATCCCATGTGACTTTTTGCTCCCACATGTCGTGGAGGTTGCACTTCGCGACAACATAGAGAAATGATTTGTAATCCTTTGGAAGCTTGAAGGTCGCTTTCGCCCGGGCATTGCCGAGGGGG
>JBFZEZ010000231.1:0-5964 GCA_041306585.1 Spirochaetota bacterium
TTAAGTTGAACGACATCGCACATTTTTCTGCAAGGGTTAATAAGCTGTACATTATGCAGAGGCGGAACATAGCCACCCCTGCATAAAAAAATCCGGAACACATCCTGATTTATTTCCGGACTTTCCCCTTTGCATCGGTTTTAATCAACCATGCATCTTCACCGTTAATATCGCCAGTCCAGGAAGACCCGGCCACGATGTATCCGCCGTCGCTTGTCTGCTGCACGTCATAGGCCTCGCTAAAGCCGGTACTTCCCCCGAAGGTTTTGTCCCAGACTTCTTTTCCTTTATCGTCAGTTTTAATTATCCACAGATCAGCTTCACCGTTTTCAGCAAATGAAAAAGTTTTTCCGGCAAGTATATATCCGCCATCCTCGGTTTGCTGTACGGCATTTGCAGAGTCGTTTTTGTTTCCACCGTAGGTTTTTTCCCAGATCTTTTTCCCGCGGGTGTCGATTTTAACAAGCCAGGCTTTATCAGTGGCCATTGTATCCGGTTCTGCGACAGAAAATGCATTAGTACGGCCGGCAACAATGTAACCGCCATCTTGTGTCTGCTGAACATCCTGCGCGTAGTCGTTTATATCTGCCCCGGTCCCTCCGAAGGTTATATTCCAGATCGTTTTTCCTTTCGCATTGGTCTTGATCAGCCAGGCATCATCGGCCGATGAACCTGAAGGATGTGCAACAGTTGTATATCCTGCCATGATGTATCCGCCGTCGCTGGTCTGCTGTACGGCATTGGCATTTTTATGCTGATAGGAGCCTGTGCTTCCGGCATAGGTTTTTTCCCATATTTTTTTACCTTTTCTGTCGGTCTTGATCAGCCAGGCTTTTCCGCCTTCATAATTGCCGCCATCAGCGACTGATTCAGTGTATCCTGCAAGGATATACCCACCATCACTGGTCTCCTGAACGTCGTTAAGCACGTCTGATCCGGTTCCGCCGAAGGTTGTGTCCCATACATTGTTTCCTTTGGCATCGATCTTAATCAGCCAGCCATCGCCATACCCTTCACCGTATGATTGAGTTTGTCCTGCAACAATGTACCCGTTGTCACTTGTCTGCTGCACAGAAAATGCCATGTCCACATCACTCCCACCGAAGGTCCTCAGCCAAATTTGTTTTCCTTTCGCGTCGGTCTTGATCAGTAACACATCACCGTTGTAGCTGGAACCGAATGACGAAGTAGAGCCTGCAAGGATATACCCGCCGTCATTTGTTTGCTGTACGGCATATGCGGAGTCGCTTGAATTTCCGCCATAGAACTTATTGAACGCTTCGCTTTTTGCATCATTTTTAGCATATGCAAAATTTGCATTTATTGTGATTAAAGCGATAATGAAAAGAAGAAATTTTATGAATCTCATCTTGCCTCCATTTATATTTATTAAATAAATTTTTAGAATCAGTACTAACAAATAATTACACATTAGTGTCAAGAATTTTTTTAAACAAAATTATAACAAGTTATTTCAAAAACCGTCCAATTGGAATCAAAACAGTATTTACGGCTGATAATCTATCTTTTAAAAACGCTCATTTTGAAATATCAAATTATGTAGCTGGTCATTTATCGGGGAGAACAATCCATAACATGTCATTCCCGCGCAGGCGGGAATCCTTAAATCGCGTTTAGCGAGAAGGATCCCCGTATGCACGGGGATGACATATGGTTGAAAGGTCAAGGCTCACCCCCGAAAAATGGGCATATACCAAATTAAGTTCAGTAAAGTAGCAGAGTTTAAAGATAAGGCTAATAAAATTGGAATAATCAAAAATTCTTTTGAATAAAAAAATAATTATTCAAATGATTTATGTTTTTTTCCGATTTATTAATAAAGCCATTATTTAATGTCCAGCATTTTTGAGGTTACAAGTATGGATTTTGGTATAATTATTGGAATGTCGGCAGGGGTATCATTTTTAATAGCAGGTATTCTCATCGCCAAAGGGAGTCTATTGCTGTTTTATGACTTGCCATCAGTAATGATAACTTTTGGCGGGTGTGTTTGTTCATTATTGGTAGCATACCCGATTAAACATCTTATGCAAGTGCCAATTTTTATGAAGGTAGCGTTATTTCCTCCGACATATAACCTCATTGAGCTCATTTTAACAATTGTTTCATTTTCAGAAAAAGCACGGCGGGAAGGGCTGCTTGCCCTTGAAGATGACCTGGCTGAGCTCGATGATCCTTTTACAAAAAAAGGACTGCAGCTGATTGTTGATGGGACTGATCCTGAACTGGTAAAAAACATCATGGAGAATGAAATTGACGAAATGGCAAACCGCCATGATAATAATAAGCGTATTTTCGACGATGCTGCAGGATATGCCCCGGCATTTGGTATGATCGGGACCCTGATGGGTCTTGTTATGATGCTTGTCAACCTGAGCGACCGTAATTCTGTTGGTGCGTACCTTGCAGTTGCTATTATTACCACGTTTTACGGCGCGGTTTTGTGTTATTTAATATTTCAGCCAATCGCAAATAAACTCGACCTGATGACCGGGCAGGAGTTGCTGGTTAAATCAATTATTTTAAAAGGGGTCTTGTCCATCCAGTCGGGCGATAACCCTCGCATTGTAAAGGATAAACTTATTTCATTTCTACCCCCAACAGTAAGGGAAGAAATCACCGAAGAAGTAGAGAAGTAAGATTTGGCTAAGCGAAAAAAACATCAGGTAAAAGGCGCGCCGCCCTGGCTTGTATCAATGGGGGATATGAATAATCTCCTGATGTGTTTTTTTATCGTACTGATGGGGGACATAACCGTAGTATCTCAAAATGAATTTTTGATGACGATGACATCGTTTCGGGGGAATCTCGGAGTACTTGAAGGTGGAAAATCCCTTGCAAAGGGCCAGTTGTCAGAACTTGGTCAGAGTATAATGTCTTTACCCAGTAAAAAGCAGGGGAGAAAACTGGATAAAACTTTGAAACGGGCAGAAGAGGCATTGAGGGTTGAAATTCAATCCCGCTATGTCCGCCTACGTGAGGATGAACGGGGGATGGTAATATCTTTATCGTCTGATGTTTTTTTTGAACCCGGTTCGGCCATAGTTAAGCCGGAAATGAGGGTGGTGATCAGGAAGATAAATGAAATACTTAAGAATATAGATAATTTTATCCGTGTTGAAGGGCATACCGACGATAAAACACTTGTAAGGGGAGCTGCGAATAAGAACTATCGTAACAATTGGGAGTTATCTTCTGCAAGAAGCGTGCGTGTCGTGGAACATCTGGTGTCCGACGGCAGCGACCCACGACAGCTTTCCGCTGTCGCATTCGGTGAATTCCGCCCGATTGACGACAATGACACCCCGGAAGGAAGGGCATATAACAGACGGGTTGATGTAGTTATTCTGAAGGAAAGTTTTCTTGAAGAATCAGAGAACAAGGAAATAAAAAGACCCTTACCGGACGAGGAGTGGCGATAAAAAACCGTTACTCCTTTTTTTGCGATAATTCCTCCATGAGCCTCTGAATATTTTTCCTGCATTGTGATTTATATTCTGTGATTGTATCTGATTTTGGCGCCTTTTCCAGATCCGCATACAGACTTTCATACAAGTCAAGCGACCTGGAAGGATCGCCAATTTCATAAGCGAACTTTGCCAGGGCAAAGCGTGACATGTAGTGCTTTTTATTTACTTTAATCAGGTCTTCGAGTATTGTTATTGCTTCACTTTTTTGGTTACGGTGATAAAAGAGGAGAATGGCCAGGGCATAAGAAGCTTCAAAAAAATTTTTTTCAATTGCAAGGGATTTCCTGTAAAACAATTCCGCTTTTTCAAAATCTTCATTATTGAGGGTTTCTTTTCCCCTGTTCGCGTATGCGAGTCCCAGTGAATAATTCATATCGGCCTGGTTCTTTCCGTTGCTGATGGCTTTGGAATAAGCATCAATAGCCTGTTCCCAGAGTTTTTTTTGAATATAAAGATATCCCAGTTGGGTGTACTGATCTGCAAGTTGATTGATGTTTTTAATATTTTTTATGTCATCTTTTTCAAGTGCGGCAACTTTTTCTTTTATTTGTTCGATTTGTTTTTCTGAATCCCCTGTCCGTTTTCTCAATGGATTACTGTAAAAAAAGTCCGATTTTACATTAAAAAAAATTAATACAATTATGCCGATAAAAATGGCGCCAAAGAGAAATTTTTTCATGTATATGTCCTTGGTGACTGGGTTGAGAAAAGATTAATACTTTGATATACTATTTTTTAAACTTGTCAAGAAAAGATTGAAATTTCAGCATAATTTAAAAATTATCTTACCTGATGAAAATGACGTATCAGTCCAAATTTCTAACCGGTTATTATAAATATCTTGACATATTATATAAATTTTTGGAAAAAATTAGCATCATCATAAGGAGAATCCATGAAATTTAAATTAATATATCCTCGATGGAATAAACTTGAGGGACAAACTGAATTCAATCTCCCTCCTCATGGCCCGGTTGTAATGGCTGCCGCACTCCCTGATTATATCGAAATCGATTTTGTCGACGAGAACCTTCAGAATATCGATTTTGATGATTCCCCCGATTTTATCGGTATTTCAATGATGCTTACAACCCAGGTCAAAAGGGGGTGGGAGATTGCCGATGAATACCGAAAACGAGGCAAGAAGGTCATCTTCGGAGGTATTGCTACAATGCTTCATGCTGAAGAAACCATGGAACATGCTGATGCAGTTTTTCTTGGGGAAGCTGAAGGGAGGATGGAAAAGGTTTTCGACGATTTTAATAAAGGCAATCTCCAGAAACTGTACAATCATATTAATGACCTCCCCTCAATCGATCTGGTCGGCCCTGCCCGCCGTGATATCCTCAATAAAGAATTATATTATCATAAGGGGATCCGCATGGTTGATCTTTTCCATGCTTCGCGCGGGTGCAGGTTCAAATGCTATCCATGCGCTGTTGCATTCCTGGGCGGCAGAAAATTCCGTCCTCGCCCCATGGAAAAAGTCATTGAAGAACTTGCAACCATTGACAACAATCGTCTATTCGTTGTTGATAATTCACTTGCCCAGGACACTGAATGGGTTAAGGAGCTTTTTCGTGAAATGGCCCCTTTTAAGAAAAAGTTCTGCTGTCATACGATTGAAGATAAACCTGATGTACTTGAATTGGCAGCCAAGGCCGGCGCATGGTATGTATACCAGGCTATTTTTGATACGTCAGATTACATCAAGGAACGGGTAAAACGTTACCATGAATATGGGATTGCCGTGGAGGGGACGATCCTGCTCGGTTTGGACGACCATGATGAAGATTATATCAAGCGTTTGATTGATTTTCTCCTCGAAATCGATCTCGATCTTGCTGAGTTCACGGTACTTACCCCATTCCCCCATACCAGGGCATTTGACGATCTTCACAAGCAGAATAGGATTTTCTCATATGATTGGAATGAATATAATGCCGGGAAAGTTGTCTATCACCCGCTTAAATTAAAAGCGGAACGTCTCCAGGAATTATATTATTATGCATGGGAAACATTTTACAAGGATGAACCTCAGCAATATAAGATGTTCAAACTTTTCAGGCAAGTTATGGAGAAAGAAAAAGCGGACAATACCTACATCCCGAGGCGACGGGATTTGGTAAAACGCACTTTCAACCGAGAAATTCCCGTATAAGTATAATAATTATGACATCAATCGAAGAAAAATCACATTACATCGATACCATTTATAATTTTAAAGGGATGTGGGATACACAATCCCTCTGTGGACTTAAAATTGTCAGGAAAGGGGCTCGGTGCATAGTTATCGTTTCAGAATTATTTGACAGCAATCCTGGGACATCGGTCACCACGTTCAGTCCACAACTTGCCACCCTTATCACCAATGAGAATAACATACCTCCCCAGGATCTCATGTTTATTGAACGAGCCCCCGATATCCATTCAAAATTGGAAATTTATAAAGAATAGATCGGAAGAGCGTCGT
>JBFZEZ010000232.1:0-2708 GCA_041306585.1 Spirochaetota bacterium
GCCGAGGGACCCGTAAAATTCCCGATTTGTCTGCGGATTGTCCTGGTAAAGGCGATATGACCCTCCAAGATAGGCAGACGGGAAGTGACCGCCGATCGCCTCCCACATGCGCGTATCGGCAAGCTTGACCTGCCCGCGCGATGCCTTGATGTCATGTCTGTTATCGATCATTTTTTTTATGTCATCGATCGAGATGTCCGGCCCTGGAATGTCTCCGGTATCCGTGAGGGGCGATTCTGCAGGGACCCCGGAGAGCACGGTAAATTCAAGGCGCTTCCTTCCGAGTTCGTTTCTGAGCGACCTGATGCGAGCCTCTGCGGCATATAACTGTCCGTATGTTCTCAGCACTTCGCTCTTCCTGCTTTTCCCCACACTGATCCTCCGCTTGAGTTCATTTACGATTTTCCTGTAAATATCGAGGATCTGCTCATTGTTTTTCAGGGACTTCTCAATCTGGATTATCTGGTAAAAAACGAACGAGACGTTGTTCAACAGCAAGCTTGCGTTATATGCAAGCATGTCCCGCCGTATTGCAATTTCGTGGCACGATCCCTTGAACCCGGCAACCTCGTTCAAGCCGCTGATCAGGGGCTGCTTCATGATGAGACTGACGCTTGTTGTCTGAGACGAGGCCCCGTTCGATGTATCTTCCGGGAATGTCACGCTCCCCTGTATAGAAAGCCGCGGAAGCACCCTGCCGATCGCCTGGTGCCGGTGCGCCTGCGCCTGCCTGAGGTCTTCCCGCGCAATGGGAAGAAGCTCGGTCGTGCTCACCGAGAGGGCATACGCATCGAAAAGCGACAGCTCTTTTTTTTGGGAAGCCGCTTTAACATCATTCTCCGTAATACCACTTGCCTCACGGATGAAGGAATCATCTTTCGCGCCAGCCCCTTCGGGCCCCGCGGTCATACACGCAAGTAACAAAAAAAACAGGTATGCTTTGTCAAATAAAATATTTCTGTTCACTATATACCGCTTAAATTTTTCTGAGGGACCTTATTTCTGTTGAGGAATTCATTATAACTGCTCTCATCAAGGGACTTGAGTGACCTCAGCATCTCCTGTCTGACGCTGTCGGTGGCCGAAGGATAGATCTTCTCGAAAAACGCAGTTACATTCTTCACATTTTTTGACGCACCGAGCACCCACACGATCGCCCTCCTGGTGACAGGCGACTCTTCCTGAGAATAACGCTCTTCGAGAAACGGAATATCTATAAGACCATTCTCCCTGAGGGCATAATATCCGGCAAGCCGTTCGAGTTCGTTTGTACTGTTGACCAGCCGGTAACTGGCAAAAAAATCACGTGACGGCCGATAAATCAAAAAAGGAGAAAATAAAGGGTTCCGGATCACGAGTTTCAGGATGAAATGCCCTGCCCCAAGCCCGAGAATACAGCCGCCTATACAGATTGCTGTGGTAAGCGCCAGCATTTTTGTCCGTTTAATTGCTTGTTGTTTTATGATAATAAATTCAGCATTCATAAAAATTAAGTCATACCCTGCTAATTGATTATTGTTCGGGGGTAATTCGGACTCAGTTCACTCCCATTGCCCCCGGCGTTTTAACTATAATTCATGTTAATATCTTTTTTTACGCCACCCCGGAGGGGGTTTTAGAATACATCTGCTCGATATCAATTTCAAAACCCCCTCCCGGGGGTGGCCGGCAACAAACATTATATCTCATCCAGCTTCAACGGCCGGGGGCTGCGATTACCTATCAGATTTGATACCCCCGACTAATGACCTGTTACTAGAAATGAAAAATTCATTTTTTGTTTTACTTGACATTTTTACCTGCTCAATCAAATGATAATTCAAAAATAATGCAAGTATAAAATGAGGAATTTATGGGATTTGAACCGGTCATCGGCCTCGAGGTCCACGTCCAGCTCAATACCGCGTCAAAAATATTCTGCTCCTGTTCCACGAAATTCGGGTCAGAGCCTAATTCACAGACGTGTCCCGTATGCCTCGGCCTCCCGGGGGTGCTCCCGGTTCTCAACGAAAACGTACTAAAAAAAGGGATCCTTGCCGGTCTTGCTTTGAACTGTACTATTCCGAATTACAGCAAGTTCGACAGGAAAAACTACTTTTATCCAGACCTCCCCAAGGCATATCAAATTTCCCAATACGATAAACCGATCTGCCTGAATGGTTCAATCCAGATCAAAACCCCGGATGGTCACAAAACGATCGGGATTACACGTCTCCATCTCGAGGAGGATGCCGGAAAATCAATCCACTCCGATGATCCCAGACGGGGCGTATCACTCGTCGATTTAAACCGAACCGGTGTTCCCCTGGCCGAAATCGTCTCAGAGCCCGACCTGCGCTCCGGAGACGAAGCCTATGAATACCTGCAGAAAATCAAAGCGATCATGAAATATATCGACGTTTCCGACGTGAACATGGAGGAAGGAAGCCTCAGGTGTGATGTCAATATCTCAGTCCGTGAAAAAGGTGCGCAGAAATTCGGCGAAAAGGTTGAAATTAAAAATCTGAATTCATTCAAGGCGGTCAAGGCATCCATTAATTATGAAATAGAACGCCAGATAAACCTTATCGATTCTGGCGAGAAAAACCTGATCGTCCAGGAAACACGCCTATGGGACGCTGATAAAAACGTGACTTACAGCATGCGGTCAAAAGAAGACGCCCACGATTATCGATATTTCCCCGATCCCGACCTCCCCCCCTTGGTCC
>JBFZEZ010000233.1:0-4392 GCA_041306585.1 Spirochaetota bacterium
TCTTCAGGGCATCGGCCATTTCCGCGTTCAGGTGGGTGTTGCCGGCGATTTCCTCGGAACCGGCGCTGATCGACTGTGTCAGTTCGTTGATCCGGTTGATTGCCTGCACAACCTCGTTCATCGCGATCTTCTGTTCGCGTGTCGCCATCTCGATCTCTTCTGACATTTTCCGTACCCCATCGACCTTGCCGAGCATTTCCTTGTTCGTGTGCACCTGCTGTTTCATGAAGTCCGCGATGCTCGCCATCATGGCATTCATCCCCTCGATTCCGATGATGATGCTGCTGATGAGGTCGACCACGTTCCCGACAATCGTCGAGCCTTTCGCGATCTCCCCTTCGCTTGAACGGATGAGGCCGTCGATCTCCTTGACGCTGGTGGCAGTGTTTTCAGCGAGCTTGGAAATTTCGTCCGCGACGACCGCGAAGCCGCGCCCCGCGTCCCCGGCCCGCGCCGCTTCTATCGCGGCGTTGAGCGAGAGGAGGTTGATCCTGTCGGATATGTCATTGATGATATTGATGATGCTCGACATCTGCTGAGAGCTAGTCCTGATTTTTTCCATGTTCCCGTTCATGAGTTGTAAGGACTCCCCCCCTTTGCTTGCCTGCTGGGCTATCTCCTGTGTAAGGGTCGTGGTGCTCGCGATCTTCTGTTCCATGGTCCCGATGGTACCGGTCAGTTCCTTCGTAGTCTCGATAAGCGACTGGAGATTCTGCACCTGCGCGTTGGCGCTCGATGAAACCGAGTCCATCCCGGATGAAATCTCTTCCATGGTTGCGGTCATTTCTTCCACGGTTGCGGCCTGGTTCTGGGCGTCGCTTGTGAAATTCTCGGTGATAGAGGATATTTCAATGGCTGATCCGTCAAGCCGGCGCGCGATAGAGCTGATTTCCTGAATCATTTCTGTTATATTTTTTTTCATTATATAGACGGTCTGATTGATCCTGGTGAGGTCGTCCATGACTGCGATGACCCCCTTCTGAGCCGCGAGATCGCCCGATCCGACCTTGTTGAGGAAGTTAATGATAATTTTGATCTTTTCCCTGATCGATTGCAGCATGGTAGAGAGCAGACTGACCGCCGTAATGATGCCGAAGAGTATCATCCCGCCGAGTCTGATGATGGAATGCGAATAATTGGGGTCTATAGTTTGTATGATTATCATGAAATATGCGCAAATGCCGATGACCGGAATCATGAGGAGAACGAGCACAGTAATGAGGATGCGTGCCGTAAAGCTGAGAGAGCGGTTGAAGTCATTGAGTATAAACTTAGGGAACACATTGCTGTCGAGCATCCTCTGCAGAAGGTGCTCTGTCCTGAAAAAAAAGAATACCCAACTTAAGGGGGGCATTACCAGATAGAGCAGGAAGAGGTTGACTATCTGCTGTGAATTCATATCACCGAAGTAAATGAAGGGGACGATTGCCATGGTAAGTCCCAAGGCCCAGCGAAAACTGGCGTTGCGGCTATGGATAAAGGGGAGTGATAAAAAGTGGGCCTGCGCCCGGGATATTTCTTCTTCGTCAACAGGTTCTTCCCTGAGCACTTTATTGAAATAGTTGACCACGGGGCTTATGGTTATTTTGTCCCAAATTGTTGTAATTACGCTGATAACGGCAACGGCAAATCCGACGCTTTTGAACATGATTACTATTTGTTCGTCGGTGAAATTAGTGCAGAGCCACAGGTACAAAATCGCCATCGGGACTAGAACGATATAGCTTGCGCCTTCGGTATATAACTGGAAATTCAATGAAAAACGTTTCATTTCTTTTTGCGCTGTCGTCATCGCCATATGGTTCTCCTTTATAAAGCAGAGGGGAGAGCGGTTTATTTTATGAATATGTCCCCAGGAACATTTTATACTTTTCAGGGAAGATAATCAAGGATTTTTCTTTGAATGGGTACTCATTTTTTGCAAGTACCCAGATTCAGCTGGTGACTTGATTTTATTCTTTTTTGAGAAAATTCTGCCATAATGAATTAGGAAGACATGACCAGCACCCATGTCGGCCGACATTACATTTCGACATTAACATTTTTATCTCATTTAATTAAAAAGAGTAACAAGAATTCAAATTGCCATTCTTATCGTAATTACGAGAAATAAAAATTTCCCGAGGTGAATCATATGATAAAAGATAAACGTGCACTACAAAAATCAGGAACCATTAAAGGAGAAAATACCATGGAATCAGGATATAAAGCAACAAAAACAAGGAAAGTCGTGATAGAATCGATAAGTACGGAGATAGTCCGCAGACAGAGGAACTTTTTTAATTCAGGCAGCACACGGCCGGTATCCTTCAGAATTGAACAGCTGAAGCTTCTTAGAAGGGTAATACAGGAACATGAAAATGAAATAATGGATGCGTTGAAGGGTGACCTTTCCAAGCCCCGTCTCGAAGGATACATCTCAGAGATTGCATTTACCTACCAGGAAATTGACCACACCTTACATAATATCAGGAGGTGGGTGAAGCCGGAAAAGGTGAAGACCCCTCTGATATATCAGCCTGCGGTCAGCAGAATCTACCAGGAGCCGTACGGAGTTACCCTCATAATCGGCCCGTGGAACTATCCTTTTCAGCTCGTCGTTGCCCCGCTGGTTGCCGCAATCGCAGCAGGGAACACCGCGATACTCAAACCTTCAAGCATGACTCCGAATACGTCCCGTCTTTTGAAACGTCTTATCGAATCTCATTTTGATTCGTCGTTTATCACAGTCGTCGAGGGGGGCGCCGATATAACGACCATGCTTCTCAGGGAGAGATTTGATTATATATTTTTCACCGGCGGCACCATCGTCGGGAAGATTGTGATGGAGGCTGCGACAAGGAACCTCACCCCGGTAACCCTTGAGCTCGGCGGGAAGAGCCCGGCGATCGTCGCGAAGGACGCTGACCTCGATATCGCGGCAAAACGTATCGCCTGGGGTAAATACATGAATGCCGGTCAAACCTGCATCGCCCCTGATTATCTTCTCGTTCATGAATCGGTCAAGGAGATACTGATCGAGAAAATCCGCGGCCAGATCAATACTTTTTACGGAAGCGACCCCTCAGCGAGTCCCGATTATGCCAGGATCATCAATGAAAAGCATTTCGACAGACTCGTGAACCTGATGCAGACCGGCAGGACAATAACAGGCGGGAAAGTGAACAGGGGGGAACGCTTTATAGCCCCCACGGTGATTGACTCAGTTTCACTTAAAGACCCGATTATGCAGGAAGAGATATTCGGGCCCCTGCTCCCGGTGCTGACATTCAACACTTTTGAGGATCTCCTTGCAGTGATGCGATCCCAGGAGAAACCGCTCGCGCTGTATGTTTTTACCAATGATGCCCGTTTCGAATCACGCATTATGTTGGAGGTCCCGGCAGGTGGCGCAGTGGTGAACGACGTGATCGTGCACATCGCAAATCCCCATCTTCCATTCGGCGGGGTGGGGGAGAGCGGCATGGGCGCCTATCACGGTAAAACCGGGTTTGATACCTTTACACATAAAAAATCGGTGATGAAGCGCGGCACCCTGGCTGATGTCCCGTTCAGGTATCCTCCGTACCCGGAGAAAGGGCTTTGGTTCATGAAAAGCCTGTTTAAAGATTCTGCGGCCTTCAGACTTTTACGGCGTTTAGTTATGTGATAGTGCCGGTGCGAACCGGATAAGAACGCAGCGCCTCACGTGAATATGCGGAGGATGCCGGGAGGAACGGAATTCACCCCCATGGCCATGAACGTGCCGATACGTTGCCGGCGCTAGTTCATCGCCAATTGTATTGATGTGTATCTTATGGCATGTAACGAATGATTTAAACCATTTCATGTTATTCCCGCGCAGACGGGAATGATAAAAGAAGTCTTATTAAAAAATTATACCCGGAGCATAGAGTGTTCATCCCCGTAACCCGTGAAGAAATTACAGCTGCCGGCTGGGACTCACCCGACGTAATCATCGTCACCGGCGACACCTATATCGATACCCCGTATAACGGATCCGCAATGATCGCGCGCCATCTTGCCGACAACGGCTTTCGCGTCGGCATTATCGCCCAGCCGGACACCGGCAGCGGGACCGATATCCTCCGCCTCGGCATCCCGAAATTGTTTTGGGGGGTCTCGGCAGGTTCGGTTGATTCGATGGTTGCTAACTATACGGCGGCAAAGAAGCCGCGCAGGCAGGACGACCTCACCCCCGGGGGGAAGAACGACCGCAGGCCGGACAGGGCGCTGATCGTGTATTCAAATCTGATCCGTCGTTATGTAAAACAGTCACCCCCGATAGTCCTTGGCGGGATCGAAGCGAGTATGCGCAGGGTGGCGCATTATGATTTCTGGAGTGATTCGATAAGGCGTTCTTTGCTGTTTGACGCTAAAGCGAACATTCTG
>JBFZEZ010000234.1:0-4990 GCA_041306585.1 Spirochaetota bacterium
GTTAAAACATTTCCCTGGTTGGCATTTGTCGGGATTCCGATGTCGAGGATAACTACTTTATCTGATTCGTAAACGGCATCATTAACGATTTCAATTGAAATATTTATGCTCGTAGTCCCCCTGGGTATTGTAAAATTACCGGCAGAAAAGATATAATCGGTTGACATGATCGCTGTGCTTGAGCCATTTACTGTAATCGGCACAGTGACATCTGATGTGATAGGAGCTGTAAGTTGAATAGTTACAGGAACAGTACCGGCATTCTCATTGTATGAACTGGCGTTGTATTCGAAATTGACCTTTGGTATTCCTTCAGTGCTGAATGAAGAAATAAAACTTATCGCAAGTGATTCGCCGTTTGCAAGGGTCAACACTTCAGGAGTCACTATTACATCATATATTGAACCTTCGGTGAAAGGTGTGGTAAAGACCAGGGTGTATGAATTTGGTGACGGGGTATGTTCAAGGACCTGGTCAATCACCATGCATGTCGAGAAGGTATCACTCGAAACCAGGACAGTTCCGCTGCAGCTGACGCCGTCATTCCGAAGTGAAGAAACATCCATTGCTTCACTAAATGTGAGCACAATCTGCCCTGGGGAAAGTGCTACTCCTGTTGCCCCATCTGCTGGAGAGATGCTTTCCACCTGCGGCCCCGCACCGGGTATATTCGTCATATATACTGCAACATCAACTGTCTGGCCTGCTTCCAGATCTATCGTTGCAGGTTTTGCCGGGTCGTCTATGAAAATAGGGGTGTATGACGCGTTAAATGCCAGGGCCTTGAACGTGCGCGCAGAACCTGAGTTCACTTCGAGAACCGCGGTCATGGTGTTCATGTCAACATACGCTGGCATGGTATCAACACCCTCGCCCTCGACCCATACCATTATGTCGGTCACGTCGCTGACCAGTGCGAACCGCGGGTCGGGGATGGAATGTTCAGAAAGCCCGTCAGCTGAAATAATGACCCTGGCCTTTTCATTGAGATCGGAACAGCCGACTGCCGCAAGGAGTGAAAAAGCGATTACTGTTAAAAATAAAAATTTTTTCGCATATGCATGGTTCATGAAGATTCCCTCCAGGTATTGTGATAGTTTAACAAAGGGCCTTATTATGGGAATACGATATTTACATTTACTGTAGCCTTGTTTGCCGCGTTGATGAACTCGTCCACAAAATCGATCGGGTTGTCGGCCGGGGTCTCGAAGCTGATTTCTCCGGAATCCATAACAGCCTGGGCCTCATCAGCGGTCATGTCAGGAGGGGCGACCATAACGTACGAGTCTTCGGAATCGGACTGGAATTCGGTCTCCGGTGCTTCCGCGTCAGAGAGAACCGAGGACGATTCACCTGCGTCGAGTTCCCGCTCGTTGCCGGAATTGTCCTCTATGCCGCCGTTTCCGGTGAGCATTTCAGACTCTGTGCCCATGCCGGGACCATTACTCATTTCCAATTCGCTCCCGCGAACGGACGCGGTGGCCACCGGGGTGCGCACGGAGAATGAAGTACGGGTTCCTTCGATCTGTTTGAGACGGGCGCGCAAGGCGCCGCGTTTTAATTTCAGCTGGACGTTTTCCGCCGTCATCTTTGCCACTTTTATTTTGCTGAGCGACTGGACCGTGGTGATGGTCCCGAGAAAGGTGAAGGTGGCAGACGACTTTATGCCGGTGATGACTACGCTCCCCTCTGGTATTGACATACCCAGTTCAGCGGTTTTTTTCTCACCTGTCGGGAACTCAACCGAAACTGCGCCTTTTACCCTGGTCACCTTTGCCATGTCGGCCCCGAAAACAGGACCGGAAAAATAAACAGTTGAGCATGTAAATACTATAAAACTAAATATCAATGCTTGTTGTTTCATTGGTACACCTCGTTTGCATAAATAAATATTAAATCACCATAAAAGTTAAAAAAATTATAATAAGAAAGTTTCGTATCTTCTTTCCTCCCCCTTTTTAAGAGGGAAAATGTCCCTGAAGGATACAAAAAAGGGTTATATCGACAGGCTTAAACCTGTCATGACCATATGCCTCTCCTTTTCTCCGGAGGGAAAGGCGCTTCCCGGATGAAAATAACCGTATCCGGCCGTAAGTGAAAGCTCGGCCGTAAAGCGCCAGCCCAGGGTGGCATCGACACCATCGCCAACGTCTGCTGACCTGCTTGTAGCTTCGCTCCCGTTTATGCCGCCGTCAGCCACGGTTTTCCAGTACTTGTAGTACTTGCCGGCGATTATGAGCTGTTTCGCTATCGGGTGGTTGATGAACCCGAACGGTATAATCGAGAAACCGGTGTCGAAGACTATAAGGTTCCCGAGCGACGGGTTCAGGGCCATCCCCCGCTGGAACGTGCCGAACGCGATAAAGCCATAATCTTTTTTCGCAATGTTGCCAATGGGCGACGTGGCGTTAATCCGGTCCTCATCGCCGCTTCCCACGGCGAATTCCAGAAGGAGCTTCGGTTTGACATCGTGCTTGATGAAGTAAAAGAGTCCGGCGCTCGCAGCATAGGCGAGCACGTCTGCGGTGGTTTCCGTTCCATTGGTATGGCTTTTGCCAAATTGGAATATCCCCTCAAAGGTATAGTGGAAGCCGGGGAGGATGCTCCCCGTCATGTTGATGGCAGTGTAGCCCACGGAATATTCGTAGTAGACACCTCCATCGTTTTTCGCGAAGTCTTTTTCATAGAGGAATATAAGTTGGGCATTCTGATCTTTGAAGCGCGCGCCGAAGGTCGCTCCCGAGAAAAGGCGCTTAGCCCCTTCGGAGATATCAGCGTCGCTGATTTTGAAAGGGTTATTGTCCTTCATGAGCAGTCCCGTGTACGAACCGAAAAGCCTGAGCTCGAACATTTTTACGCGGAAGACCGCATCCACGCCGTCTGCCTTGCCATTCAGGAGGATGCCCTGGCCCAGCATGAAGAGCTGGCGGCCCAGTCGGAACGAGTACAGGGACGACTCGGTTTCCAGGTAGCCGACATCCACATCATACACATGCTTATCCTCGGCCCCCAGGCCCGGCTGGGACGCGAGGAAGCGCGAGTAGCTGTACTTGCCGCGCACCAGGGCGCGCGACTTGCGGCCAAGATTGATGGAGAGCCAGGGACGCGCTGATATATTCAGTATGTTGTTTTTATCCTTGTTGATGTCGTAAGCAGTTATGATGAGCCCGTACGACGGGACCCACGGGTTGGCGGGTGTGGCGCTTTCGGCCGCTTCGGCGTTTTCAAAATCGAAGGGGTCGGGCATGCCGGTCATGGCGCGGTCGATACCGGGGACCTGGGCCCGCAGGGGCGCTGCCCAGGCGCATATGATGACAAGAGAAAAAGCGGAGACGAAATATATTGTTTTTTTCATGGCTATTTCTCCGTCCTCTTGAAGTTTTCGGCAAGGCGCACGACCTCGAGCAGCTCCTCGCCGTTCATGGCGTCCCATTCACTTTTATACGGGGGCATTATCTCGTGAAACACGAGGAGCTTGTAACTGTATCTCCCCCCCGCGCATATGGCGTAGAGAAAACTCCCCCCCGGTTTCAGGTAACGGGCCACCATCATGGCGAGGTCCCCCCTGAGCATGACCGTGTCTTCCTTTTTATCGAATTTTGCCGGAAGGAGGCCGAGGACCTTGACTGCCTCAAGGCGCGCGTTAAAATTGTCTGGCACCTGTTTTCCGGCGAGCATGAGCACCATAACTATCCCGTCATTTATGCTCGCTATCGGCTTGCTCCCTATAGCGTCGACCATCTGGACAAGCTTCTGGTCTGCGGGATTGGACTTTCTCTGGCTGACATTGGTATTGAATGTGGCTTCGGTCTGATTAACTGACGCTTTGAGTTTTTCAATTTCCTGCTGAGCGCCGGGCTCCTTTGCCCCTTCCTTCTCGAGCTGTTTTATCGCGTCCTTCACGAGACGGACCTCGTCGTCAACCTCGTAGTCTTCGAGAACGGGGAGGTTTTTTTCAAGGGTTTTTATTCTTTCCTGTATGACTGATGCTGATTTCAGGAATTTCTTGCCCGGCGCCGCGTTCGCCTGCGCGAGAAGCGGTGATGATGCCAGCGTGATTATTGAAAGCAGCAGTACGATTTTTTTTATTGGTTGTTTCATTTTGTCACCTCCAGAGGAAAACTGAGGCCAGCCTGGAACACCATGCCGGCGAGTTCCAGGGAGTGATTGTCGCTGTCCTGCAGGACCGTGCCGCGATACCCGGCCTCGATAAGGAGTTCAAGGGCCTTCATATTTTTGAAATGCACGGCAATGCCTCCCATGATCTGCCACGCATATCCGTGGTATATTTCCCTGCTGTCCGGGTGGTCGTAAATCGAAAGGCCATAGCCGATGCCGGGGGTTATGTAGAGCATAATTCCCCATGTGTCCCGCTTGTCATACCGCGCCGAGGCCTCAAACAGGAACGGAATGGTGTAAACATTCGTTCGTTTCGCACTTGATGCAGCCGATGATTCCCGCTGGTCACCGGTACGCGCCTTCGCGAAGAGACAGTTAAGTCCGGATTCAAACCCGATGGCAAAATATTTTTCAACCTGAAAGTCGAAACCGACTGAGCTGTCGAAGGAAACATTTTTAAAGCCGGTGTCGGTGTCAACAAGCGGAGCAAGGGGTATTATCGCGCCGAATTTTACTTTAGGCGCGATTTCGGCTGATTGTGCCGCACTTGCAAGACACATGACAGTCACAGTGAGGCAGGCTATTGTTCGATTTCTCATAGTGTGTACTCCCAAAAGGGTAATATTTTGGAACCAGGAAATGATATTATTGAATGTTATAGTAAAAGGAATAATAATTTTTTTAACAGTATTTATTCATAATTGCAAGTAAAAAATAATGCGGGAATTTAATTCTCACCCTGCTCTCGGGAGCGAATTATTTTTCGGGTTAACTCATGACTTGAATTAAACGAAAATTTCAATTTTACTTCATTGGCCCCCCAACCCCCCGGAGGGGGGCTTTAAGAAATGAACGATAACATAAAAATTAT
>JBFZEZ010000235.1:0-2938 GCA_041306585.1 Spirochaetota bacterium
TATGTATAAAAATAATATTTTGCAGATAATGGCAGATTGTTTTTTAATGCAGAGGCTTTTGGGAAGTTTTGAAAAGTAAATATTGAATCAGTTTGATGAATTTTGACAAATTTTGATTGAATTTTTTGATTCCTGGTTATAATTTTTTGATTCTTGGTTATCGTTGCTCCTATCATTCATTCATTAATATTACTATCAGTGATAACCCCTTTAGCATCCCTGACCCCAATGATTATATACCAGTGAAAGATGATAGTGTTGATACATTTAATGTAGTTACTATAGATGCAACCACCAGAAGATTTGAATGTTCATGGACTTATACCGGTAACTCAGACGGAATGGTTATTGGTCCCCTCGATGATGATTATTTTTCAATTCATGTAGATATAATCACTTTTGGAGATATAATCAGTTCAACTTTTTACTACGAAACCGGCGAAAGCTATGAAATGACAAATGATTTTACTTTAAACTATCCATGATTTCATCAAGGATTTTGGTAATATTCCAAGCGTATGGGGATCGTGGACCGGTGTTTGCGAATATCCGATACTGTAAAGGTCTTGATCGTTTTACATTGTGTTGCAAAACAAAGGTGAATATTCATTGGTTTAAAAAAATTCGACAACCTCGTTGATTTAGATAAAGCAGTGTAAAAATTTTAAGATCGAGGTTCCGATCCAGGAAGAGGTACATTTATTCTAATCATTTATTAAAATTTCTTCTTGCATTTTTATCCTCACAACCTATTTTTCTCCCATGTCATCAATTTCATTCAACGACAAATATCGCTCAAAGCTTAAAAGTCCTGATGAAGCCATACGCGCGATCCGGTCCGGGCAGAGGATTTTTATCGGCTCGTCATGCGGTGAGCCCCAGCATCTGGTGAACACCCTCCTTATGAATAAAGAAAATTTTTATGACCTCGAGATATTGAGGCTCCTCAGTCTCGAAGGCTCCATTACGTCAATATATGGGGATCGAAGCCATGGACACACCTTTACCGTGCGAAGCATTTATGATGGTGCGGGAAGCACAAGCGAGCTGACCTCAGACAGACGATTCTTTTCACCTATTGCAATAGACCTGATCCCGTTTCTCTTTGCCAGTGGTAAGCTCAAGATCCATGTAGCAATTATACAGGTTTCGCCCCCTGATGAGTACGGCTGGATGAGCTTGGGCATATCGGTTGACATCACAAAGGCGGCGGTAAGCGCCGCAGACCTGGTGATTGCCCAGGTCAATCCACTTATGCCGCGCACCATGGGGCAGGGATTTGTCCACGTGAGCGAGATCAACATCATCGTTGAGCACGAGGAAGAGCTCCTCACTGTGTTTGACCTGCTCGACGACGATACCTGCGGCTCTATAGCAACTATAATTGAAAACCTCGTTGAAGACGGTTCCACCATCCAGCTTGGCATGGGCTACGGACTGGCTGCTGTTACGAGCGGGCTCATGCGCAAAAAAGAGCTGGGCGTACATTCGCAATACCTGACGGATGAGATCATGGCCCTCATGCAATCCGGGGCAGTGACTAACCGCTATAAAACACTGAACCCCGGCAAGACCGTGGCAAGCACCGGGATAGGCAGCTCTGAACTCTATCGGTTCCTCCATAACAATCCTGCAGTGGAGCTGCATCCATCTAATTATGTTAACAATCCATCGAACATCATATCACAACACCAGATGACCGCGATAAATATCGCAACAACGATCGACCTGACCGGCCAGGTCGCGATTGACGCACTACCGCAGTTTCATTTTTCCGGCGTGAGCGGGGTCACCGATTTTATCCGGGGGGCGGTGCACTCCGAAGGGGGGAAGTCCATCCTCGTCCTCTGCTCAACCACCCCTGATAAAAAGACCAGCAGGTTTGTGCCAGAGCTTCCCGGGAGCTCGGTGGTCGTTCCCCGTACCGATGTCCATCACGTCGTGACCGAATTCGGGTGCGTGAACCTTTTCGGGAAAAGCCTGCAGGAGCGCGCCATGGCCCTCGTTAGTATTGCGCATCCTGATTTCAGGGAAGGGCTCCTGAAAAGCGGAAAGGAGATGGGGCTCATCGGTGCGGGCATAACCGTGAAGGAGTCCCTGCAGGGGACCTATCCGGTTCACCATTCTGAGGTTATGACCCTGCATGGTGAGCGTATAACATTCAGGCCTGTAAAGACGATGGACGGGCGGCGCGTGCAGGAACATTTTTATACAATGAAATACAGCGATATTGTAACACGCTTTTTTCAACAGCGGAAGATATTCTACTCTGACCAACTCGGGGAGATGTTCGAGATCGACTACAAGAAGCATTTTACACTGATTGCTGTTGAAGGGGACGATGACTTTGGAAAAATTATCGGCATTGGGGAATATATCACCAGCTCTGAGAAGGACCTGGCAGAGGTCGCTTTTTCCGTCTCCGAAAAATGGCAGGGGAAGGGGATCGCAACCATCATACTGAACAAGATCGCCGACGCTGCTCGAGAAAATTCAATACCGGGACTCGAGGCCTTTATCCTATCTTCGAATAATTCCATGATCAGGCTTTTTAACAAGCTGCCGTATGATGTGCATACAAAATTTGAAGAAGACATGCAGGTCCTCACCTGCAGGTTCGACCGGCCGAAGGAAGAACACTAGGCGGACATGATCGGCGATTGAATATTTCACCGAAGGGAGTTGCGAGGTTCATGCGTAAAACTTTTTTAACCTGGCTGCTGCTATTCATGACAGTTGCTTTCTTGATGGCGTTTTTCGTTTCGTATTCCATCCAGACCAAGCAAGCCTACAACAACGCAGAACATCTTATTTATCTGAAGATTGATGATGTAATCAAGCAAATCGAAATTAATAGCAAGAACCTGATCGAGATACGGCATGAAACTGACGCGAACGCCCTGGCGAAAACCCGGGCCTTTGCCGAGATGCTCGAGAT
>JBFZEZ010000236.1:0-4790 GCA_041306585.1 Spirochaetota bacterium
GTTGTAGTAATCAATTGTATCGCGTCAGATCGGGATTGGCGCTGATTCTAATTATTTTTTTGATTGCCCTGACCGGATGTGCACCTAAGACCGATCGCATCAGGAACTCTTTTATTTCGTTTAATGGTAAATATGTAATTTTTGTAAATAAAAAGAATTTTACAGTGGAAGTCTTTGACCGCAGCCTTGAAGTAGTGGCGTCATATAAAATCGGGTATGGCGAAAACCCGGATAAAAAGCCGAAGCTGCATGACGGAGACAACAGGACCCCGGAAGGCGAGTATGTTATTAATGAAATCCTCAGTATGGATGCCGATCACGATTCCCCCCAGTATAAAACATTAAGCAGGATGAATCAGGTTTATTTTAGGGCCCGGGAGGGACATCACAAATATGGTATGCCCGATGTTGATCTCGGTGATAACGCATATGGCCCCCGTTTTTTTGGAATTAATTATCCCAACAGAATGGATGTAAAACGTTATGAAGATGCTTTGAAGAGGGGCGACATTCCCAGGAAAAAAGGCGGGCAATTACCCATCGGCAAGGGACTGGCTATTCATGGCAACTGCGATGAGATCAGCATCGGTACTTTATGCTCCAGCGGATGCATACGTATGTTCAATACTGATATTATCGAAATGGATCAGTATGTGCAGATTGGGACGCCAGTCATTATTGAATAAGCAACATAGTGCCGAAGTTTTTAGGTATATATCTAAAATAAAGTTGACATAATTCAAGAGTTAAATGAATACTTACGATTAAATAATTTATGGAGGATCACCTTGTTACAGAATTTTGGAACAGCATACGCACAAGGGCAGGGAGCATCATCGCCAGCCTTTGGAGGAATTGCGAATATTGTTTTATTGGTAGCAATTTTTGCGATTTTTTATTTTTTATTGATACGTCCCCAGCAGAAGCGTGAAAAAGAGAGAAAAAACATGATAGCTGCGATAAAGAAAGGGGATAAAGTTCTGACCACCGGTGGAATGATAGGAATTGTCGATACTGTACGAGAGGATGATGTTGTTTTATTGAAGGTGTCAGGCAATACCAAGGTTGAATTTACAAAAAGCGCTATTCAGGCTAAAATCGCATGAGGGAATCGATGCGGAATAATATAAGAATCCTGTTGTTTATATTATTATTTCTTACTACCCAGTCTTATACCTATGGGCAGGATGAAGAAGATAAACAGGCGGCACAGGGGGCTGTTGAAGAAACGAAAAGTGAAATCCCCGAAAGTGAGGAGACTGCAAAGAAACAAACTGATTTCTCACAAACTGATAAGAAAAAAAATAATGAAATAAAAAAAGAAGGGACTGCAAAAGAAATTAAACCTCTTCCGGAAAAAGTGAAAAAAGGGTTCAAGGATGCAGGTTTCGAAAAAGAACCGGCTGGAACCGGTCAGATTTTTAATGCCGATGATAAACCGGCTTTTGATTTAAATGACAGTGTGCTTCAAATCCCGCTGGGGGATTCAGTACAGGAACGTATACCCGGGATCAAATTGAAAAAAGAGGATAACGACGATATCGTTTCTATTCCTGACGATAAGGCAAAGGGATCCGATGAAAAGGATAAATCAAAGGGCCTGTTCGGCATGAGCGAAAGCATATCTGAAATTGTCACAAAAGGTTCGATAATTTTGCTGATATTGTTCATTATAGTATTATATAGAATGCGCTCGAGAGGACCGGGCAGAAGATAATGACGAGAATAAAGAAGTCTTTTTAAAAAAAAATTTTTATAGTGTGAATCGAGGATAGTGCATGACGAAGGGAATGGTATATAAGTTAATATTTATTATCTTTTTAGTTGTCTTTTCTGTTGTATTGATTCTGCCGACAATAGGCGAGAAAGAGATGAGAGTTGACCTCGTCGATGATATCACAGCTGAGCAGACTTCCATTGTTAAAAAAAGATTTGCCGGAAAGGAATATGCCATCACCGAGAAAGGGCATTCTTTATTGATCGCTGGTAGAAATATCACTAATGCCGTTATGAATGAAGTCCGTATTTTCGGCGGCGTTAAGGATGCAGTGATATTGAAACACTGGACTGAAGAAGTTTTCCTTGCGAAAAAGATAAACCTTGGCCTCGATCTCCAGGGTGGTATGCGTCTTGTGCTTCGTGCGAACTTTGAAAAAATAGAGGAAAAGACAAAAGAAAAACTGAGCGAGAAGGACAAGTCCGATATCACACAGCAGGCGCTTGAACTAATCCGGAACAGAGTCGACCGTTTCGGGGTGTCTGAACCTTCCATCCGTCCGCGCGGTAACGAGGCTATAGAAATCCAGCTTCCCGGCATTAAGGACCCAAAAGGGGTCAAACAGATGATCGGAACAACCGGCCGTGTCGAATACCGCCTTGTCGATGACACCTACTCCCAGATTGTCGGTGATTGGTTCAGAAAAACTTTTAAAGACCAGAAACTAAAATGGGAGAATGAATCCGATGCATTGGTGTTGGAAAAAATAATCAAAGATGGCGCAATTGAAGCCAAACTCCCTGATAATCTGGAAATTTTGTTCTTTTTCGACCGTGATAAAACTACCAAGAAAATTTTCCCGGGATATCCTATGGTTCTAGAGAAAAAGGTAGCCCTTGCGGGTGATGATATTAAGAAGGCCTGGGTCGGCAGGGATGAATACGGCGGATTGGCTGTAAATTTTCAAACCACAGCCGACGGCGCCACCAAATTTGCTGATGTTACCTCTCCGAAAAACAAGGATAAAAAGCTTGCAATTATAATTGATGATAAAGTCAGGAGCGCCCCGGCCATCAATGTCCAGATAACAACAGGACAGGCCTTGATTACCGGTAACTTTACAATGGAAGAGGTTGAAACACTCACGCGTATCATCAAAGAGGGGGCCCTTCCTGTCGATCTTAAAATTGTTGAAGAGAGGACCGTCGGTCCTTCGCTCGGGCAGGATGCTATCGAAGCCGGTATCAATTCCGCCATTGTCGGTTTTGTCGGTATTGTTCTTTTCATGATATTATATTATAAAGTTGGCGGTATTATTTCCGCAATCGGATTGCTGCTCAATATGATATTTATGCTGGCTATTCTTTCTTTACTAGGATTTACATTGACTTTGCCAGGTATTGCCGGTTTCGTCCTCACCATGGGTATGGCTGTTGACTCCAATGTAATTATTTATGAAAGGATTAAAGAGGAGCTGGCCGCGGGCAAGTCAGTCAGGATGGCAATAACCTACGGTTTTGACAGGGCGTTTTGGACAATATTCGACTCAAACGTCACAACTATAATCGGCGCTCTGATGCTTTCCCAGTACGAGATCGGACCGGTAAAGGGTTTCGCAGTCACACTTATCATTGGTATCATCACGACGATGTTCGTGGCTTTGTTTATTACCCGGTATGTTTATGAACTCATTTCTCTGAATAAAAAATTGAATACACTATCAATTTAATTAAGGAGCTAAGCCTTGAAACGCGTTTTTCCATTTTTACATTATAGAAACTATTTTTATGCTTTATCCCTTGTCCTGTTTGTTGTCTTTACGACAATAACATTTATGAGGGGTGGTCTGATGTTCGGTGTCGATTTCGTCGGCGGCATCAAGGTTGTAGGCCAATTTGAAAAGGGAATCAACGAATCAAAAATTCGGGATGCCCTGAAGAATTATCAGCCTGTTGTGCAGCAAGTAGGCGAACCCGAAGCGAATGAATACATGATCTCCGTGAGTATGAAAGCCCTCGGGGTGAAAGCGACTGATACAGATACCGAAAAAAACGCCGAGCAATTGAAGGAAATTTTGGGAAAATCATTTCCAAACGTACAGATATTGAGTGTCGAGAACGTTGGTCCGGCCGTCGGTAAATTTCTTGTAAGCGAGACACGAAGCGCTTTTTTAGTCGCAATTGTTTTGATGGTCATTTACCTTACATTCCGCTTTGAATTCAAATACTCGGTTGGTGCCGTAGTCTCCCTTTTTCACGATCTCATTATTACTACTGTTTTTTGCGGAATGATCGGCATCGAGATCAGCATCCCTGTCATCGCGGCAATGCTGACAATTTTTGGTTATTCTGTCAACGATACTATAGTAATCTTCGACAGGATACGTGAGAATATTCAAGGCCCTACAAAAGAAACATATGAACAGCTTATAGATAAATCCATATCCCAGACCTTTGCCCGGTCATTGCTGACCGTATTTACTACTTTGATTGCAGTGCTTGCGATTTTTTTAATCGGCGGGGAAGGGTTATATGATTTTTCAGTTACCCTGCTTTTCGGAATAAGCATCGGTTGCTTTTCATCGATCTATCAGGCTGCTCCATTCGTATTGATATATGAAAACCTGGTCCAGAAATATCGCAAAAAATAAGCGGGTCAATGTAAAAAGGGTAATTGAATTATTAATTTTTTTTAAATTATCAACGAGTATATTTTTTGCTGCGGAAGGGATTACAAAAGAAATCCCTTCCGAATTTACACCTGGTTCAATACTTCATTTTACGAAAACATTGATATCCAATGAGGACTATTACCGGGCATATGCTGAACTCCGCCGGCTTAATTCATTCTACCCTAATTTTATAACCCCGCTGCAATTTTTTTCAACCAGCACATACCTTTTATTTCAGGGAAAAAAATACGATGAAATAACGAAAAGCGTTACCTTGTCCGGAAAGCCCGAAGGAAGTATTGATGCCCTTTTCCGTTCAGATTCTATTATTATGCTCGGGGACCTGAAAAAGAATGATGCCTTGATTTCATCCTGGAAATTTGGAGAAGAAAAGAATTTTGA
>JBFZEZ010000237.1:0-2553 GCA_041306585.1 Spirochaetota bacterium
CCTCAAATATTTTATCGATCATACCTATCCAGCTTTTTTCACATTATTGATTATCTGGTGTAAGTCAATGGTTGGAATTGTTGTTCCGAGTGATATTTTAAAAATAAAATTGCTTGAGCATTGTTTTAGTGTAAAAAAAAATTATTTCTTTTTCCGGAAATGGTAAACCAGATAAACTGCACCAATGATGACAGCCACAATTATTGAAAGATAGATTGGATTTGAAAGAACAGCAGTCATTCCTGCAGGGGCTGTCACTTTTACCTTGACTTTCATCGTATCTGAGATATACGTGTTATCGAGTGCATCCCGGTACCTGATCTCCGAGTCAAGCCCGTATTCCTTGATGGTTGCTGACCGATCAACACTCATGACGTATGACACAGTCCGGGATTCTCCGGGTTTCAGATCTCCTATATATGCAATATCGTCATTGCTGGTAAAGGGATCAACTGCACTTATCCTTGCCTGCGCACTTTTTACTGTGGTATCACCAGTATTTTTATACTCAACTGTTATGACTTTTTTATTTCCCGGATTCATCTCAGCGGGGGGAGATATGATTGCAAAATCTGCTTTTCCTCCTACAGATACACCGATGGTATCGCTTTTTGAAGTGGCAAAATCCCCTTCATTATTCTGGTATACTACAACCACATCGATAGGATAGGTTTGTTTTTGTGCATCGCTTGATACTGATACTTTGTACCGGCAATCCACTACATTACCCGGTGCAAAATTTCCGACATAAACGCTGCTGTCAGTGGGAATAATCGGGCTGTTGCCATTTCTGATAATTTTCACAATAGATTTGATACCGGTATCAGATCCGGTATTTTTAATTTTCATGTTGACGTAACCTTCAGTTCCCACATTCAAATGTTCTGGTGTTGCAGAAATGACATTGATGGAGACATCCGGTTTAATTTTTATTGGGAGAATAATTGACTGGTTTATCGTTTTGTAAGAGTATTGTATAGTATCTACACCCCATTGATCGACAGTGTAAAGATATGTATAAGTGAGATCTACGGGCAGATTGTAATTACCGGCAGGTGCATCGGCATTGATTTTTGTTGTGAATATGGCATTTGCACTGGTTGCACCTTTGAGATCTCCTAACATCTGGGGGTCGGATTTGATAACCAGCGGAGCATTTCCGGGCAGAACCTTGACGGTCAGGAACTTTGCAGTGTTCGGAAGATCATCGCGGTCCACAATACCGGAATTAACAAATTTGTATTCATTGAGCCCGGTATTTTCAATTACAATAGTAATCTGTGTACTGTTTCCCGGGCTGAACTCATTGGTACCTGAAATATAGGCTGATAACTTCGGGCTCCCGGCCATGTATTTTGTTCCTGCCATTGCAGGTGTTATCAGGCATGCAAAAAGAATGATTAAAATGCAGGATATTTTTACATAATTTGCCATCGGTTGATCCTCTATGTATTCTTACTATTTCCATGTGAATGTTTCAGTGTTCTGTCTTTTGTGCTGCCAGCGTAGTGAAATTATGCTGCAAACTGTTGATGTGGTATTAAAGAAGGTAGGATTGATATTTATAGATTCTGGTTATATTTAAATTTTGTGTGTTACAATCAAATGAAACATTTATTTGTTACATCCACAATAGATTGAGAAAAGGAATGGAAGTTACAAAACAATGGAACAAATTAAAGAAGAATTCATTCAGATAAAAGAAATTTTAAAGAATTCTCCTCAAGGAATGAGCGTCACCGAAATTGCACGCGCACTCAACAAAAACAAACATTCTGTAGGTCACTATCTAGATAACTTACTCATATCCGGTCATGTTGAGATGCGGACTTATGGAAAAGCAAAAGTATTCTCATTATCTTCCCGTATCCCGTTTAATTCTTTTATGGGGTATGCACAAGATTTTATTATTGTACTTGATCGCGATCAGCGTATCGTCCGTATCAATGATCAGTTTCTCTCACTTGTAAAAAAATCACGAAGTGATATCCTTAATAAAAATCCTGCCACCCTGTCCTTTTTTGATGAACCGGCACAAACAATTTTTTCATCCATCTGTACCTGCCTTGGATCCGGAGTGTATAATAAGGAACTTCCGGTGAAAAACGAGGAAGAGCAGGTTTTTTTCCAGAAGATCATACCTACGGTTTTTGAGGATGGCAAACAGGGAATTATTATCCTTTTAGAAGATATTACCAAACGAAAAGCTGCTGAGAACGCTTTACGTACAAGCGAGGAACAATTCCGTCTTATGGCTGATAATATCCAGGATGGTATTGTGATCTATGAAAATGGGAATGCGGTTTATACAAACCGGCGCGTAGAAGAGATCTTTGGCTATTCAAAGGAGGAACTGTCTGCCCGTTCTCCCATCGATCTTGCGGCTCCTGAAGAGCGAACCCGCGTAATGAAAATTATTGACGAGTGTTCTGCATCAGGGACTCTACCTTCAAGCATTCTGTTCTGGATTATCAGAAAAGATCACACACGGAGATATATCTCGAACAGGATCACATCCATCGAAAGGGGTGAGAGCCTCGTACGGTATATCAT
>JBFZEZ010000238.1:0-3579 GCA_041306585.1 Spirochaetota bacterium
ACCTTTTTGTTTGACGCCAAAAGTATAAATTGATAATCGATGCCTTCCGCATCAAGAACGTTCATGAGTTCGCTGTTAAGATAACTCTGCACCGATGAAATTTCGTCCTCCATGCTCCCTGATGTATCGATAGCCATGAGTATGTCAGCCGCCCCTGTAGAACCAGAAGAGCCTGACATCACAAAACTTTCCACCCTGACTTCCGCATAGTCAAAAAGCAACGCCATCTCAGAACACCCGGCGAAATTGATTATGGGCAGGGATGCAATAATCATTATGAAAATTAGATGTAATAGTCTGTTTGATTTCATAGTACTTACCTATTATTTATTTTTCCAAAGGATCTATTTATCCCTTGTCCTATTTGTATAGATAAAAAATACATACAAATATTGAAAAAGGCAAATTAATCCCCCAAAAAAGTCGGGGAAAATTTAAAAAAAAGTAAGTTCGAAATTTTTACTTCAGGTCCCGAAGCGGGGTCCGGGTAGATCAGGTTTCTTCTTGGCAGGTGATTTGACATTATGCCAGGCATAATGGTCTGAATATAAGGCATTTTTTCCGCCCCGTTACACAAACGGCTTCTCCAGCAACTTAGCGGACGAAGCTTCCAGCTGAGGCACCTGGGCAAATCCTCCCCTCCTGACCGCGCCGGTCAAAAGTTTGTGCAGCTCCTTCCTCGTGATGTTGCCGTTCGTCCTCCGCAAAATCTGGCAAAAATTATAAGTGAACACCCCGCGCACCTTCCCCTCGATCTCCGTCTCCTCGCTGGTCTGGTTGTCGCGGCACCCGCTCCAGAGAACATGATTAAGCCCCTCTTTGATCCTGCGCTCTGTGCTTGCGCCGAATTTCAGGATCCCGGCCGTTTTCAAAACCGGGTTATAATCGATATGAAATGAATAGTCAAGGGGCGGAGGCAGGTATTTGCTCCTCCTGCTTACGGGAATATCACGCGTTCCCGTTCCCGAATGACAGCTGTCCAGAATCACTTCAAGGACCACGCCCGCGGGAAGTGTTTTAAAAAGTCCTTTAAAATCATCATCTTTAATGTATACCTGATTTTCAAAACTTATGTCATGCGGGCAGATGATCTCGTCTTTCCGGTCAATCTCGTCGCCATCCAGATCGGGGACCTGGGAGCCGTGGCCGCTGTAGTAAAACACGAGAGAGTCCCCTGCACCGGCATTTTTCATGAGCCACTGCAGGCCTTTCACAATCCCCGCTTTCGTCGCCCTTCTGTTTGTGCAGATACGCATGTTTTTGCTTTCAAAGCCCAGTATGGTCAGGGTATTGGCCATGTCTTCCGCATCACCCACACACCCGTTTAAATCTGGGCCGCCTGTACCTGACGGCACATAATCATTTATCCCCACAAGAAAAACTTTTTTGTTCGGCATAACTTTCTCCCTCCGGATTGAGTGAATAATTGCATCGCATAAACGGTCCAGCAATCGGCCCCGCTATTCCTGCCGACAATGCCCCAGCCAATTCCCTGACCTATGCCCGGCCCTCATCAAGTGACTCTCCCGATTATAATCGAGCTATGAAAAAAATTCAATAACATAATTTCCAATTTTTTTTGAATTTACTCTTGGGTCTGTATATCCGACTCTGCCGTTTGTCAGCTGACGATGAAAATCACCGCAATTCCTTTTCAAATGTTCCGCCGGGGAACACCTCGTCAAGGGGTTCTAAAAGCCCCTTCGCAGCAAAAGACTGCATTCTGTATCCCGCAAACCAGGTCGCAACATCAGGAGCATTTTGGGATGTGAGCCAGGTAGGAAGGAGCTTTTCAATCGCTTCCCTTGCCGCACGACACGTGAAGGAGGAGCATTGAGAGAACTGAAAAAATGTGCATGCCGATCCGGGATTCATTCGAATCGGCTGTAATCATTCTACCCGCGGTCAAACAAGTATTCGTTCAAGTATAGCATCCAATCGGCACGTGCAATAAAACGGCAGGTTCACAAGAGAAAATGGTTTTCCATTAAGGGTCTTTATCCGTTCCACATTATATGTTCCGCTGAAAATACGGACTGCACAATCATGCGTTGATTCATCCATAAAAAGATGCAATGAGCGCAGTCTTCCATCAGCTCCGCTCTTCACTTCAATTGGAATGAGTCTGCCGCTATGCTGTATAACGAAATCAACTTCAGCGCTCGACTGTTTCTTTTCACGCACCCAGAATGATGGACGATCCACCAGATACCGGCCGCGGGACATAAGTTCCTGACCAACGATGTGCTCTGCAACCCTTCCTTCGTAAACAGATTGTATGTCGTTAGTCCCAAAGATTTCCCTTTGCAGCCCGGCACGATAGTTCATTATCCCGGTATCAAGGAAAAGAATTTTGGGAGACCTTTTCATATTCGGCTCGAGCGGCAGCCGGGGGGATGTGCAGGGATACAGCAAACTTATAATCATCGCCTTTTCTAATGTGCGAAGGGCTTCGCCCATATCTTTTGACGTATATTTCGACTCCCCGAAATTGTGAAAATGAATTCTCTTCCCTGCCTCAAAAGAAACAGAAGAAATCGCATGACGAATCACTGCTGCCTTTGCATTGCCTGATGCATATTTTTCAACATCATCAGAATATGAAATGAGGAGCGCATCATACACATGCGATAGCCGGACAACATCACGGTACTCGGCATAGTTAGCTACGATCTCCGGCATTCCACCGATGAGACAATAGGTGCGGTAAAGTTTTAACAGCTTTTCATGCGCGTAGGCCGGTACAGGAAATTGATGAATAGCATCATAGGCTGCCGTTTCTTCCATTGCGCGGAGAAACTCATCAAAAGTGAGCGGGTGCATAAACAGGTATTCAACCCTTCCCACGGGGAAGCTGATATGCCGGTCGATGAGAGATTCAAGAAGGGAACCAGCCGCAATCACATGAATGTGCGGAGCCTGTTCATGGAAATACCGAAGCCATGCAACGGCAAAAGGGGAGTTCTGTATCTCGTCAATAAAAATGAGGGTCGTGCCCTGATGCGGTGATACCCCTTTATAAAAGTAGATCGACTTGAGCAATTCATCAAAAGAAACATCTTTGTTATCAAATATCTTCTTTTCACCGGCTATATCGAGATTGAAATACAAATATTGATCGAATTCGATTGCAAAAAGGTTTATCGTGGTAGTTTTACCTACCTGCCGTGCTCCCCTAAGGACAAGGGGTTTTCGATCCTTACGATCAGCCCATTCTTTTAAATATACTTTTAAATTTCTATTAAACATATTTTATTCACAAAGTAAGGGTTATTTTCCCATATTTTGAATACAAAGTCAATCTATTTTTTAACAGAAAGACCATTAAAGTAAGGGATTTATGATATCCAAAAACAACTTGAATCTGAATTGCATGCAAGAAAAAAAGTAAATCGAAGATGCGGCCTCAGGTATTAGGTCATTTATAGGGGTTATTTACTAAATTGTACCTATATGTTATCCCCGTACCCGCCTGCGCGAGTATAAACTACGGCGGGGATCCTTCTCGCTAGACGCGAATTAAGGATTCCCGTCTGCACGGGAATGACATGGTATGGATTGTTACCCCCTAAAAATGAC
>JBFZEZ010000239.1:0-2677 GCA_041306585.1 Spirochaetota bacterium
GCCCACTACTCATGATTATTTATGCAATGAACTCCGGAAATATTTTTTTATCGGGGGAATGCCGGAAAGTGTTCGTGTATACACAGAAACAGGATCTCTGCGGGAATCATTCGATGTTCAATCGGAAATAATAGAAACATACAGGATGGACTTTGCAAAATACAACCAGCAGGTTGATAAGCACTGTTTGAACAGCGTACTGACAAATCTATCGCAAAACGTTGGACAACAGATAAAATATGTACGTCTGGGAGAAGGTTTTTCACAGCCAACACTGAAGAAGGCTTTTGATTTATTGTGTCTAGCCGGGGTTGTCCGTAAAATATCTTCAGTCAATCCCGATGGTTTGCCATTGGGTATATCAGCAAACGCAAAGATATTTAAAACAATGATGGCAGATATCGGATTAATGCAAAACCTTTCCGGCATGTCTGCGGATATTGAATACACTCAGGCAAATCTGCTGAATATCTATCGGGGAGCAATGGCGGAACAGTTCGTCGCTCAGGAGATGGTTGTATCGCAAAACGGTGAGATTTATTATTGGGCCAGACAGGCCAAGAGCAGTTCGGCGGAGGTGGATTACCTTGCCGTCGCCAATGGGACTATCCAGCCGGTTGAGGTAAAAAGCGGGTCTGCGGGAACTCTAAAAAGCCTGCATCTGTTTTTGGAAACTTATAAAAACAGCAACGAGGGTATTGTTCTTTCCACACGTCCCTACGCTCAGATGCCGGAAAAGAAAATTATCTTTGTCCCTTTATATTTTGCTTATTCTGCAACCGGAGGAAATAAATCTTTTGTGTGAGCGAATTTATATAAAAAGCGAGGAAAAAGAGAGCGAATCTTTATGAATGATAATATTATAAAGACCAGATTGGATAGCTGTTAAGTAAAAATGAAATGATTACTACAGGGAAATTAACATGGAAACAACATCTGACAGCATAACACCTCATCTCGCGAAGCTTAAGCTGTTCAAGGATAACGGTGAACGGCAGGTATGGCTTGTCTATCGGGAATATCCCAACGCGAACGATCAAAATTATATGCTCCACATGTGCCAGGAATGGGCTTCTCTGGATCGCGATGCTGCCATCGGGTATGCTGCAAAAGAGAAAAGAAAGACTGGTGAATTTAACTACCACTTCTATCGAGCTATCCTTTTCCTGCAAAACGAAGAAATTGCCATTAAAGACCTTGTGCATGAAAAGGCTTTCACGGATTTTGATATTGAAGGGGGCTTTGATCCCATAGGTGTTAAGTTAAGTCGCATGATAGTATATCCTGAACAGACTGAGATGAGATTTTGTAGTCGAGCGATTGCAGCGAGGAAGGTCGGGATTTTTGTTTAAGTTTTCTGCAATTTTTCATCAGGCGTATCAATTCCGATGTAAAATACTCAATAGCTTCTGAAAAGGACGTAAGGAGTTTCCCCATCATGATAAATGCGCGTTCCTGAATACGCTTGTATAATTTATTCATACTGATTTCTTGGCGTTTTGTATTCCAGAAGATAATATTGATATCGGCATGTATCCGGTGAATCAATATCGCCACGATCAGTTTTCCCAACAATTCACAACGAAAACGATGCTCTTTGCCCGTGACAGACTTATGAATGCCAAGAACAGATTTGAATTGTTTAAAAAGCAATTCGATCTGCCATCGTAACATATATAATGGTCTTACCATTTCAGGTGGCAGCCATTCGCGCGGGATGTTAGTCACCATTAATGTCCATCCAGCCATAAATTGATTCAACTCGTTAATCGGTCTTCCTTTCTTTATTGCGTTTTGTTTTAATTTTCGTCTGCGCTTCTCTGCGATATCATCACCGACACGCAGACAGGCCTCTACGTCACGCCTTATTTTTTACTGCGTCATTACGTTAAGACTGAATGTATTCATCCCAGGAATATTCGGGATCGCCGTAGATAATATCATTGATTGGTTGGATTTGGAGATTGGCAGCGGCGTATTCGATGTTTGGCGGGTCATGTATTTTCGGCGGCGGCCTTGACCGGACAAGCCAGAGTCCCAGATGTTCGAGTATAGCCCGGATCACTTGGCGGTCATCTATCGCACTGATGACCCGCATTTTCCCCTGACATTTTGGGCAGATCAGAGGATCAACTTCATATATCTTCTGGATCAGCCGTGCCCAGCTTTTCCTGAAAGCCTTCAACTCTCCCTGTGGTTCAAGAATACAAGGGACAGCGTCATCTTTGCCTGCCTTCTGCCGTTTTCCCCGTGCGACGTTGCTATAGTAACCGTAGTACCGCACCATCTGCTCGCCCCGATTCGGGATGTGCGTGCACATTGCCGCCAGCCATTCCATTGCGGGAAAGACCTTGTTTGTCGTTCTGTCCTTGCCCGTATAGACGACAGTCCCCTCCTGTTCCAGGTACTGCATCCGCTCCTAAGAAAAAGATGCCCTAATGATATAACGCGCCAGGTTTTCCATAGCCTTATCATCATTAGGCGATATACGGTTGCCGCAGAAGACGTGGAAGCCGGAATGTTTCCATGAAGAGTGCATCGCTATCAAATCGCGGGTAATCTTCCCTTTGGCGAGAAGCATTTTGAAAACATTGTACCGGAAGAGAGTCTCCAGTTTTTTGAGTTCCAGAGGCGGAGCAACGCGAAACATTCCCTTTTCACCATAAAAGCATCCGTC
>JBFZEZ010000240.1:0-2948 GCA_041306585.1 Spirochaetota bacterium
GAAACAGATATTTCCTCCCATGGTAAATCCATGATTTGCGAGTGATGAGCTGATGATGAAGGTTATCCTGCTCTCTCCCGTGATTCGTGCAGGCCGTGCAATAATTGTACCGACTGCAAACCCGAAGACCACAAGGAAAAGCCCCCCTATCGGCAGGGCGCTATAGCCGCGATGGAGGTCTATCCCCCACATGCTCCAGAGAATAATGAGGGGCTCGATAAAGGTAACACTTATTCTTATCAATAATTTGGCGGTCGTTTCCGGGCTGGATAAACGTTTTTTACTTAAAGAACCGGCTGCAAACGGGATTATAATAAGCAGCCAGAGAAATAGTAAACGTGTGTGCGTCATGTGTTCTCCTGATGCATCATGTCTGTGTGCGTGTAAGGGGGATTATAGTCAATTAATTTTATCTTCATACCAATAATTTCTTGATAAATACATCCGATATAGTCTTATGAAATTATGCCGATATTTGCACTCAATGATGAAATAATTTTTCCCCCTGTCGAGCTTGCGGAACGAAATGGGGTCCTCGCTGTCGGGGGGGACCTGTCCATCCCCCGTTTAATTGATGCTTACAGTCATGGAATATTCCCCTGGTACTCGGATGATGAACCGATCGTATGGTGGTCGCCTGATCCGCGTTTTGTCCTGTTCCCGCAAGAGATTACCGTCTCAAAAAGCATGCGTCAGGTAATGAATCGAAAAATTTTTACGATAAAATATGATACCTGTTTCAGGGAAGTCATGACTGAATGCGGGAACGCCAGGCGCAACGGCCCCGGCACATGGATAACTGATGAGATGCTGGAGGCCTATGGTGAACTCCACAATGAGGGTCTCGCCCATTCAGTAGAAGCCTGGAAGGAGGGCAGGCTTGCCGGCGGGCTTTACGGGGTTTCATTAGGCGGCTGCTTCTACGGTGAATCAATGTTTACCCATGAAAGCAACGCATCAAAGGCCTGTCTGGTCGATCTTGCACGCAGACTTCAAGATTTGAATTTTCTGGTTATCGATTGCCAGGTCTACACCAATCACCTTGCCAGTATGGGCGCGCGTCATATCCCGCGCAAAGAATTTATTGGAATAATTAAAAATGCGTTGGGGAATGATACTTTGAAGGGGAATTGGGGGACGATGCCGTTATTTGCCGCAACCAACGATTAAGCTGCGGTAATAAGCTTTGTCACGTCATGGTCTCCCCAATGGTATCATTCTGCACGAGGATAAACTCCGGCGGGAATCCATCTTTATTTTCTCAAGGCATATTACTTTATTGCATATAAACTTAAACCCCTGGATTCCCGCCTGCGCGGGGCTGTATATTTGCAATAATCCGTCCTTCGAGAAATTTACTTCATATCGTGAGTGATTGAATTATTATTGAGAGTAAAAGCGACGAGAAGACCGGTACCAAGCATGATTGCACCGGCGATGAAGGTATATGTACTTGCCTGAGCGCCGAAATTATCTTTAAGATACGCAGCAATCTGAGGTCCTACGATACCTGCTGTTGACCATGCGGTAAGAATAATTCCATAAACAATGGGCATAAGTCTTGCGTGGAAAACATCAAGAACGAATGAAGGCATTGTTCCGAATCCACCGCCGTAGCAGAGAAGAACATAACAAACAAGTGCGCCGAAAATCCATGGATTTACTATCTGTGTAAGGACAAGGAAAACAACAAGCTGAGATCCGAGAATCAGACGGAAAGCCTGAACTCTGCCGATTTTGTCGGAAAGTCCTCCCCAGAAGAAACGGCCGATTCCGTTAAAAAGAGAACTGATCCCGATAAGACTGGCACCGGCAATTGCGAGAGCTGCTGTATCAAGTGTTGCATCACTTAATTTCAGAAGATCCTGAAGCATTGGTGACTGAAGACCGATAAAAATAATCCCGGCAGTGATATTAAAGAAAAAAATAATCCACATTTTTATGAATGTACTAGAGGTTATGCAGTCTTTAACAGTAAGATTGTCCTGATGTCCCTGTGCTGCGGCTGATGCTGTCGGAGGAGTGAATCCTTCAGGAACATATCCATTGGGAGGATTTTTGATTATTCGACCAGCGGGAATTCCAAGTGTAAGGAGGGCAATGCCGATATAGAGAAATCCCAGAACAAGATTATCATCTGTCATCTGCATAATAATCGGAGCAATTACTTTTGACATGAGAAGCGCACCAAGGCCGAATCCCATAACAACCATACCAGTGACGAATCCCTTTTTGTCCGGGAACCATTTTACAGCAGTTGCAACCGGAGTAACATACCCGAAACCAAGACCAAGACCGCCGATTACACCGTAACCGATGTAGAAAAGCGGAAGACTTTGAATAGAGATGGAAAAAGCGCTTATCAACCAACCTGCTCCCCACATTACTGCACCAGCTGTGGCAAGTTTTGTAGGCCCGAATTTGGCAAGATTCATTCCACCGATTGTTGCGCCGATTCCAAGAAAGCAGATCGCGATGCTGAAAATCCACATAACCTGAACATTGTTCCATCCGTATGCCGTCATGATCGGCTTCTGGAAGAAACTCCATGAGTAAAGCGTTCCAAGAACCATCTGCAAAACTGTTCCCATGATTGCTATCAGCCATCGATTACCGACGCTTTTAGACATTTTTACCTCAAAAAGATTAAAAGTTTTTTTCCTGACATTAATACCTCTTTGCAGATTAAATGTCAATTTGTTTGTTTTTTTTCG
Source organism: Spirochaetota bacterium (assembly GCA_041306585.1). Taxonomy (GTDB): domain Bacteria; phylum Spirochaetota; class UBA4802; order UBA4802; family UBA5550; genus JBFZEZ01. The sequence goes on from JBFZEZ010000240.1 coordinate 2,715, forward strand.
CAATTGATTTCGGGGAGAGTTTTTCCAACCCGAAGACCAAGCGCCGGAACCGAAATGCGCTGCACGCAATTAATCGCCTCAAGAAATGAATTTAACAAAAAAAAATATTTAAAAAAATAATTGCAAATAATTTCATGATTGTATAACAATTGATCAAATATATTCACGGTTTCCCCGGGGCATGTCATCCCCGACAGGCGCCATAGAGGGAATTCATTGGTGTCTGAATAATAG
>JBFZEZ010000241.1:0-8024 GCA_041306585.1 Spirochaetota bacterium
ATGGATGCAATACTTCGGCTCTGGATTGCCCTGCCCTGATGGTGAGTCAGGGCGCAGAACGAGCAGGCACCAAAACAACCCCGGTGACTTGTTATTGAGAACTGTACTGGTTCGAGTGCTGGAATACGTCCTGGATAGGACGGATGAGCGCGACGCGAGAATGGTAATTCATAGATATGATCGAGTTCCTGGGTTGATAGTGGCAATGCCGGGGGATTCTGGACAACAACAGTTTTTGGGTGGGGTTGAGCAACTGTCCTTCCCCGAACAGGATCCTGCTCAAGGTAATGGTTCGCGAATGCGCGGGCGTACGATGTTTTATCCCGTGTTACTTCAGTAAATCCCGGAAGTTCGATAATTCCCTTTGGCTGATTAGTACGCCACTCGGCAATTTCCATCTTGAATGCTGTTCCGCGGATATCCCGTAATGAAGAAACTGTTTCCCCGGAATCGAGCCGCCGGGCTATCTCAACAACCTGTTTCTCACCCATACCAAAGACAAGAAGATCTGCCGGTGCATCGGCAAGGACAGATTGCCGCACGCGATCCTGCCAGAAATCGTAATGGGCAAACCGTCTCAGGCTCGCTTCGATACCCCCGATAACAATCGGAATATCGGGAAATAATTCGTGGACCCGGTTGGTGTAGACAATGGTAGCCCTGTCGGGTCTTTTCAGTAATCCATTCGAAGAATAGACATCCTCACTCCTGCGTTTAAGAGATGGCGTGAAATTATTTACCATTGAGTCAACATTTCCCGAAGATATCCCAAAGAAAAGGCGCGGTTTTCCTAAGACCGTGAAATCACCGGAAGTGGTCCAGTCAGGCTGGGAGATGATTCCCACAGTAAAACCGGCATCCCACAGCACACGGCCTATCAGGGCAGTTCCAAAGGACGGATGATCCACATATGCATCCCCCGTTACCAGAATAATATCAAATTGCCGGATGCCAAGCTTGTTTTTTTCACTATCTGACAGGGGAAGATATTCAGGCTGATGAGTCATACGGGGTAAAGAATGAAGGTAAATGTTCTGATGAACGAAAAATATTCTTTCACGAGGAGTTATTTGCCGTCAGGTCACGGATAATTTCCGCGAGTCCTCCGGGCAGATCGTTCATATGCTCCTTTTTTTCGTCATGATTTTCATCCTGAGATTCTTCAACGGATTCCGCTGAATCTTCATCAACTATGGTGCGCTGATAGGAGGTGACATCTTCTTTACCCAGAACAGGGAGATGGAGCTGGGTCTTTTTATCAAATTCGCGTCGTGCACTCAGGCCGGTAAATTCCAGAATTACCGCTTCGATGATGAGATATGTTATTGCTTTTTCCCTGATGCATCCCGTAAGAGCATGGCCGGAACGGCCGACTGAAGCATGATAATGGATGTGTGGGCCTCCCTCCCCAGGATATATCGTTCCGATTCCAAAGACTTCCCACCCACCTTCAAACATAACAAAATGGGGAACAGGAGGGATTACCGGCTCTTCAGGGCCGGTTACCATTCTCCCGTTCATCAGGGCGCCAAGGAAAAGGATTGAACCGGCCTGGATATCTTTATCATCGATGAACTTGTGCAGCAAGATCAGCATATCTTCGCCGTTATCGATCCTAACGACAAAAACCCTGCCGAGCTGACCTTCAGTATATTGCATAACTCAGATTCCTTTTTTGATATTCATATGGTTTGTGCGGATTAATACCTTCTATAACGGACCAAAATGCTGTCTGGAAATCCTTGTCCGTCGCGGAGTCGAGGGGGGCCATTTACTAACAGATAAAAAACGTGAGATTCAGAGATTACCTCCCACCGGCACCCCCGCCGCCAAAACCACCGCCGCCGCCAAAACCTCCCCCGCCACCAAATCCGCCGCCTCTCCCGGATCCACCATGACTGGGGGGGGTGAAGTGCAGGAGGGGCAGAAATGCATAATTCATTCCTGCAACTCCCACAGGTACTCCGGTATCAGCAACCCGGATATTCAGTGATTTCATGGCTTTTTCAACGTTTTCACCAACACCGAGCGCGGTTCCATAGACGAGCCATTCCCCCCACATTGACAGGTCGGAAGGTGCATACTTCTGAATCATGGTCATGTCTGAAAGGAAATGGGTAAATGCATCCCATTCCAGTTTTTCTTTGTACCGATCATCTTTCCAGTGTCCAAATAGTGAGGACGGGGCAGCGATTGCAATAATAGCCTGAACAAGGACAACACCCCAGAGCACCACTGCCGGGAACAGGAGGTAGGATTGCATTGATGTGACGAAGGCAAGGATGATCGTTACGGCTAAAAACACAATGGTGGTTAAAAAGACAGGTATGATATGTTCCCGACCATCAACAATATATTGTGAGGGGAGGGCGGCATCTGCCCTGCTGGTTACATCGGCGAGCATTTTCTGGTACTGCAATGCTTTTTCTTCGGCTGTATGATTTACCTGCGCCTTCTTTGCAAGAGCTTCAATTCTTTCAGTGTCAAGAACATTATTTTCTGACAATTGTTGGATAAATGCAAGTACCCGAAGCTCGTAGGGATCAGATGTCGCAGTAGAAAGCACCCTGACCTCAATACCTTTTCCACCTCCTTTTTCTGTTATTGAAATTATTTTTCTCCTGTGCAATTCCAACAAAGTTGCATAATAGCCATCTTCATCAAAATCAAGAGCATCACCTTTGAACAGGAGGTTCACCTGCCAGGGTTTGAGTCCGGGGTTTGGAATCGTGCTCAGATATTCCGGAACAGTGAACGCCCTCTCTCTGCCGTACCAGTAGTACAGGGAGATCAGGAGCCCTGGTACCAGAATAACAGCAATTTTTGCGAGGGCATTGAGCAGGGCTGCAATATAATAGGGAAGATTGTACCAGAAACTTCCTGATGTTGTTTTACTCCTGAGGTCAGCCACTTCTGTCCTGAAACCAGGAATCCCGGAAAGGCCATCCTTCGTTGTCAGGAGTTCTATTGCCAGATTTTCATCAGCTGAAGCACTACCGGTGATTGTGTAGGTATTTCCGGTCTGCTGGATTCCCATGAACGGGGGATATACATACACCTGCTCAACATGTTGTGCCGGAACCGTGATTTTGACAGAACGGTAGGGAATATGATTTTCTCCCGCAAGTTTCAGGTTCAGATGCAGAGTGCTGGAATCATACTCAACAGGTGGGTGAATGCGATAGGTATATTCGACCGAATAGGAACCGGAATTAAAGTAATCCGGTTTGTATATTCCTACTTCGTTTGATTCCGCAAGGGACGCAACCTGGTTAGTTAACGACGAATCCTGAGGGGCATCTTTTACGTACGTGGTATGCCGGTCATCCTTCGCATAACCGTACGTTCCCACTGGTGGCTCCACTGAAATAAACTGAATTGATGGTTGATTGGTGGAGTTGAAAACAAGAGGAGCTTCCCACGATCGGTAAAGCATTCGATATTCACCTGAAACCCGAACATCGTACGTATAATGTTCAGAAAGGGTGCCATTTTCAAAAAGCACCGCATCGTAGGAGTCGACTACCAGATCTCCTTCAAATAAGGGGGGAACTGCCTCGATAAGCAACAGACCAACTATCCCGAGGATCAGGCCGGCGATTACAACGGTCGCCAGTTGTTTTTTCTCACTCACAGTTATTACCCGTCAGAACTCAATTTTCGGCGGCGTCTTGATCGCTTCTTCAAATTGCAGGTACTCAAGCTTGATAAGACCTATCAACCGTCCGATGATATTCGAGGGTATCGTGTCCATCAGAGTATTAAATTCCTGTGAAATGTTATTGTAGGTATATCGCTGCCGTGCAATCTCTTCCTCAACGCCCTTCACAGAGTCCATGAGACTCATTACGGTCGTATTGGTTTTCAGATCCGGATAATTTTCTGCAACTGCCAGCAAACGCCCGAAGATCGAACGGGATTCCGCTTCGACCTTATTCAGATCACCCGGTGAGGCAGTAGCAACGCTCGCCCGCATTGCAGTTACACGTTCGAATGTTTCTTTTTCAAACTTCGCATAACTTTTCACTGCACCGAGAAGCTGTTCGATCATGTCAAGCCTTTTCTTCATAGCCACACGGATTTGTCCGAGCGTGGCTTCAGAGGAATTTTTCAGGCTGAAGAACCGGTTGTAGATACCAACCGCCCAGAAAATCAGTCCGATGATAACGAGTGCAACGACTCCCAGTATTATCCATCCGAGAATGTCCATAATTATCACTGTACTGATATTCTTACCACTACATAAGCTATTAGGAAACGCAGAAAATCTTCAGGGTTCCTGAAAGTGAGAAACATTTCCCGCATTAAAAAAAATTATGAAATGGTAAGACTTCCCACAACACGGAGTTTGCCTCCTTCAAGATAATGGAGGACAACACGTGCACCCTGAGGGTAGATCAGTGCCTTTTCTGTGGTGAGGGTGATTGCCGGCATCCTCCAGTCCCCGTCAATAATGACCTTTTCCAGCCGGGTGGGAATGAACTGCATCCAGTGACCTGCATATATTACCATTCCCTCCTTGAGGGGAGCTGGCCAGTATTTTACCAGCTGTGCTTTTCCTGAAATCGTGGTTGAGTATTTTATATCAGGGTCATTGGTCAGGACAAAGCCTCGATCCAAATCTTCTGATTCAATATTTTTCAGGGCAAGGCCGACACGATCTCCGGATATGGCATACTCAGCGTCGTCATCGTGCTTCTGGATTGAGCGGATCTGGGCAGTTTTTTCTGTAGGAAGAAGCCTGAGAATGTCATGCTTTTTTATTAATCCCTGGGCGACAAAGCCAAGGACCACAACCCCCACCCCTTTGACATTAAAATGAGCATCAACCGGAACAACACCCTTTCCACCACTGGTGTGTGTTTTCTGGTGGGCGGTCTGTTTTACGGATATATCAAGCAACTTCTCGCGAAGGCCGACGATATCTTCCTCTATCACTTCGTAATGTTCAAGAACCGTCCCTTTAATCAGCGGTGCGATCTGATCCTCTGAGATGTAGTTCTTGAGAATAAGAAAACCGTGAGATTTTCCGGAGCACTGGAGCATTAGAACGCATTCACCGAAAGCCGCATTGATTTCATGAACCACCAGAACTACCTGATCCGCAATAGATACCGTGTAAAACAATGATGATAGTTTTTCCGGATACCGCGTAGGTTCTATGAAGGTTACTGTAGCATCCCCTTTTTTAAGATTATAGAAGGTAATATCGCTGGATGTGCCTTTCTTTCCCAGATCTTTAGCATAATCGGGGGGGGCCAGGACAGCGACCGTGAGATTTGACATAGGTATCAATAGGACGTTGGGAAATAAGAGAGTTTATACAAACCGGACCACATATTCTGATGAGAGAAACCAAAAAACGGTTGGAACCAGGAGTTCTGAAAAATTCTTTTCAACTCTTCTCTCGATTGGCATCAATATGCAGGTGAACTGAATGCACTTCGATCTGACAGTGATAATACCGACCTATAATGAAAAAGAAAATATTGAAAGAATGATTGTCACGGTTGATACAATTTGCAGAGCACATAACATAACTGAAGAAATCCTTGTGGTTGATGACAATTCAGACGATGGAACCATCCAGACAGTTCATGACCTGCAGTCCCATATGACAAATTTGAACCTTATTATCAGAACAAAGAATCCGGGACTCTCACAATCCCTGTATGAAGGCATGCTTAACGCGGGATCTGAGTTAATTCAATGCATTGATTGCGATTTTTCCCATCCTCCCGAAAAGATACCACAGTTTTATCATTTTTTGAAACATGAAGGATTTGACATGGTTATAGGCAGTCGCTATGTCGCCGGGGGTGCAGTGATTCACTGGCCTGTTTTAAGAAGAGTATTATCATATGGTGCGGCACTACTTGGCCGGCTCCTTATACCTCCCGTTAAAGATTCGGGAAGCGGTTTTTTTGCATTGAATAAAAAGATCATTGCAGGGACCAAACTCACACCAAGGGGGTTTCGGATGGGATTTGAAATTCTGGGGAAGGGAAAATGGCTTAAAGTGAAAGAAATTCCAATTACCTTTATTGATCGTGAAAGAGGTTCCAGTAAGATGAAGATGAGTATCATTACTGATTATCTTACACAATGGTTTCATGTTCTTTACTTTAATTTAATAAAAAAAGAGAGTAATAATATTTTTTATGCCTGGAAAATTTTTCTGACCGGAAAAACCGACATTTATCCGAAACACTGATGTTCGAAAAATACCTGTAATCAATTCGGATCTATGAAATTACTGTAATGGTCTAATCCTCCAGGTAGTCATTCTGTTCGCTAAAAAATTCCAGCTAAACGCGATAAAAATTCCCAATAAATTTGATATCAGATAATAGAATCCCACAATCTCAGTTAAAAAAACCAGCACGCATATGTTAATCAGCATCCCGCCAATTGATACAATATGATAGGAAAGGAACCGGTGTGTGACAAGGGAGAAAACTTGATTTTTTTCTTTTCCAAATGTCCAGAGGTCATTCCATATAAAATTGTTGATTATTGATAATTCGATGGCAAGAAAGCCGGATATCAGATAGAAAATATGGAAAATCTCACTAAAAATAAATAAAAAACCCATATTAATGAAAATTCCCGTAATGCCGACTATTCCAAATTTGATCACCGTTCTTATCTCTTTCCAGCCTGCAAGATCACGGTGTTGAACTGAAAACAAGAGAATTGACAGGAGTTGAAAAAAATACTGAATATCGAAAAAACGTTCTGAAACATGTTTATGTTCAGCTGTTTTATATGGATCCAAAGAAATTTCTTTCACTTTATTCCAGTTTTCTCTCCCTAATATTTCTGGAAGAATCTTGTTGTTGGGCTTGTTTGATGATCTGTCTGTTACCAGATGTTTTTTAATGGCAAATATATCACTAGTGGGATCATTAATAGATGGGAATAAAAATCTTGCGAGGCTATTTTTAATTATTGAGGAAAAATATCGGTTCTTTTTAAAACGGTCATCTTTGATATCCCGATAATTTCGTCTTCCAATAACAAGGTCATTTCTGGATTGTAATTCGTGAAACAAGGCAGTTATTATTGCCGGTTTCAGAGAATATCGGGCATCATAAAAAATTAAATAATCAGATTTCGCAAATCGATATCCATAAGACAGCAAATTCGCATACTCTTTATTATCGGAGAGATCCAGGATTGTAAGATTTTTTGAATTTGTTTTTAGATTTCCTGGTTTTTCACAGGCCTTGTCCATTTGAAGATTAAAATTCAGGAATATTTCACCATTGATATTTTTGTGTTTTAATTCAGATTCAATTGCATAAACTACATTTTCTATCCCTGTAACGCAATGGGACGCCTCCAGAAGAACCGTGAGATCGTACATATATAAATCAATTTATTTTAAAGAGATTAATTCCGGTATTCTGTCCTAAAAATTTTGCATTTTCGTTTAAATACTGGATAGTTCCCCCGCCGGGATCGGCTGCAAAAATATCCGATGTTATAACGATGAATACACTTGAATTCCCTTTTGACAAGGATATTTTTTCCAGATCATTTTTTGTATATGCATCAAACTCAACAGTCTTATCCGTGGTATTTGAATAATAATAATTCAAAGGATTTTTATTATAACCAGGTGCTACAACGACAAAATCGCCCTCTTTTGTCATGCTTTCAATATTTTTCGAAAATCCTCTCCAGTCCTCTTTTGAAAAACTGGAATAATACGAGCTCATGAAGGGGGTTGCGATGAGTATTATAACTGCAATAAAGAGGTAAATAATCCATCGGTTATTCAATGTCTGATAAAATGGCCGGAATCCAGCTGCAACTCCAATGTAAAAAATTGGCAGCAGGAAGATAAGATACCTGGGTATCATCGGCATTTTATAGGATAATGCCCAGCTTGCAGTAAATGATAGGATGATTATACTTATAACGAGGAAAAATTTTATTTTCTCCATCTTAAAAATCTGAATGAGACCAATTATTAACAATATTAAAAAAATAACCGCTGTATAAACATTATATCCTGA
>JBFZEZ010000242.1:0-2828 GCA_041306585.1 Spirochaetota bacterium
ATCGCCGCGGCATTCTTTTCCGAGTTGTGTGACCTCAAGCTCGACATCTCCGATAATAAATCTGTCTGATATTCCGACCGCTTCCTGATCAATACCGGAAAATGTAATATTTTCGGCAAATTCACCCGGTTTAAATTTTCTCGCGCCGGCTTTATTTGAAAACTGGTCTATTTTTTCCTGCGAGAGCAGGCTGATTTCGCGGTTTCGTACTCCGGTGTGGGCGTCATCTTTTACGCCTTTGTTTATTATCTCAATTTCGCTTACCGGTTGTTTAATTGTACCTTTTTCTTTTGAAATATTTACTGAGACAACTTTCATAATTTGTGCTTTATTTAATCAATAATGATTTATTTGCAGTCATTTCGTCCGATTTTTTTACTCAACATCAGATTGAAATTTGTAACATAATCTGGTTTTCTATAAGGTTTGTCAAATATAATAAATCGATATTTAACTATTTTTGGACTTCATATAATCATACTCTTTCACTAAATTTTCAATCTGAATATTTAGTTTTTTATGTCACATTTCTAATGAGACATAAAATTTTTATTGACAAATTTAATATTTTATATCATTTTAGTAACAAATTCCTGCATTTTTGTCAAATACGTCAAATTTACTCCGGAGGATTGATGTGATCTGGAATATAGCAACCTTTATATCCTGTCTTGCTTTGATTATTTTATTCAGAAGGCTGGACAGGTCCAATTTGAAACTCATTAAACTAAAAAGATATTCATCAAAAATAATCACCGATTTTAAAAAAATGGCTGAAAATGAAAATAAGAAATTCAATGATGCCACAATAGAAATGGACATCCTTGTTAAAAAGTCCAACTCTCAATTCTCATATTTAAAAGAGATAACATCAGATATTGAGACAAAAATAAACGGGCTTAACCTTGAAAGGGTAAATCTTCAAAAAGCCGAGGACGACCTGAGCATCATATCACGCGCTGCAAAAGACGTTAATAAACAGATTGAATTTATAGCCGCGTCAAAAGCCGAATTTGAGGAACTTGCCTCACGAATTACAATAATGCATGATGATGTGACAAGGATTGAAAGAGAAACATCGGCTTTAAGCCAGGGTTTCAATGAAAAAATTCGTCAGAGGTCACGTGTTTTAACAGACGAAATGACTGCCCACATAAACGGCCTGAAAGAGGCAATCATAGAGAAAGAAAACAGGATGACTGAATCAATTGATGAAAGGGAATCTGGAATTATTGAATCGATAAATCAGCAGGAAATCCGGATGATACAATCCATTAAAGATAAAGAGGCCCAGATTATTCTATCTGCCAATGAAAATATCGGACAGATAACCTCACATTTTTCAGAAACAATTTCCAATATGGAAAAAAGCATTACAGAGACCGGCGAAGCGATTCTTGAGAATGTAAACCTGAAAATAAACGGCGCTTCGGAATCGATTGATTTACTTGAAACAAAAATTGAATCCACCGAAAGAAAATATGTTACCGAATTAAATAAACGTTTTTCAAAATATGAAACCGTTATTGCTGAAGTTGAAAATATTGAGGAGAAGATTGACTCCCTCCAGAGCAAACTCTCTAATGTCGAAGATAACATTGACGAATCAAAAACCAGGATTATTGCCACATTCGATCAGGAGGTCAGCAGGGCAAGGGCGGAACTTGATAATTTAAGCCTGCAGACAATCTCCAAGAAGGAGGAAATAATCAAGGCGGTCAGAAAAGAAGCGGAAGAGGCAAGAGAAAAAATTGACGGATTTGAAGACAGGTATGAGGAGCTTGAAAATACAATAACCAAAATTGCTGATGACAAAATCTCGCAGATCAACAGCAGAACGGTAAATTTTGAGGATAAATGCAGAACTCTCCAGAATAAGATTGTCGAGATTGCAAGAGAAAATACTGATAATGCAAAAGCCGAGCTTGCCGAATTCGGCGAGAGTTATAGTGAAATTGAAAAAAGCATAATGGCCACGGCAGACGAGGCAACAGTAAAAATAACAAAAATTATCAATAATTTTGAAGAGAGACAGGAAACACTGGAAAGCGAAATCAATAAATTCGCTGATGATAAAATCCATGAAGCGAGAACAGAACTTGAAAATTTTAAAGCAAAATACGGCGAGTTTGAAGACAGTATTGTCGAAATAGCAGATGAAAAGATATCAATAATTGTTTCCGAATACCAGTCCGGAGAACAAAAATTTACAGAACATTCAGAAAAATTATCCGCGCTTGAAGACCACATTGAACATTTTATTTCAATCCAGACGGACAAAACGCAGAAGAATTTCATACTTATGGAGCAGAGACTGGCTGACATCAAGGATGAAATCCTTGAGTATGAGGAAACGCAGAAAATATTCACCAGAAGCGATGAAATGCTGAAGAATGTTAATGAAGCCATAAAAAATTATGAACGTCTTCTCAGCGACGTAAGGAAAGAGGCCTCAAAATTTGAAGACTTTATGGACAACATAGAAAAATTCACTGAAAGCAGAAAGGCTGTTGAGAGGGAAATTAAAAAATTCGAATCGAGCAGGGATAAATTGATCAATTATGAAAATTCGGTAAAAGCATTGATGGAGCTTTCAGACATGGCTTCAACAAAAGCATCAACCTTTCAGGACAATATAGTAAGGCTCGATCAGGTTAATACAAAAATTGACGCGCTTACGGACAGTTATACCAATCTTGAATCCAGGATAGAAGAGCTGAATGAATACGAGTCTATAATAACAAAAAATCTGGAGGCAGTGCAGAAGACAGATCTTGTCGTTAAATCAATAGAAGGCAAAATCAAGGGATATAGCACAAATACCGACA
>JBFZEZ010000243.1:0-3141 GCA_041306585.1 Spirochaetota bacterium
ACAGGTGATTTTGACCGTCGCGATGATTTACTGGGGAGAAATGATATCATTGTTGCTACCAGTGAAAAAGTGGATTCTCTCCTTCGAAACAATGCACGATGGATTCCAGATATTACCCTGCTCGTTATCGATGAAGTCCATCTTCTTGATTCACAAGGCCGGGGCCCGACGCTTGAGATGGTTATTGCGAAAATGCGGTACCGGAACCCTTCCATGCAGGTAATCGGTCTGAGCGCTACAATCGGAAATCCTGAAACGCTCGCCGGTTGGCTTAATGGGGAACTTGTGACCAGTACGTGGCGCCCGGTGGATCTCCGGCAGGGAATTTTTTTCAAGGATCGTATCCATTTCCGGAACGGAACCCGCGCAGTAAACACAGTATCCAAGAATTATGATGATATCAATCTTTGTCTTGATACCATTGCTGAAGGCGGACAATGCCTCATTTTTGTGTCATCACGCCGTAATGCTGAGGCATTTGCAAAACGTGCCGCCAAAGCATTAAAAAACGATAATCCGACACTTGAAGCATATGCTGAGAAGATCCATAAAAGTGCAGAAACTGACATGGGAAAAGCGCTGGCAGCCTGTATAGCAAAGGGGGCAGCTTTTCACCACGCCGGGCTGGCGCGGGGAGAGCGATCTATTGTTGAAGAAGGATTCCGGAAGGGTCTGATCAAATGTATTTCTTCTACTCCTACACTGGCTGCAGGACTCAACCTGCCTGCACGCAGAGTAATAATTCGTGATTATCACCGTTTTGTTGCAGGTGAGGGGATGCAGCCGATTCCGGTGAGTGAATATCATCAGATGGCAGGAAGAGCCGGACGACCCCGGCTTGATCCCTATGGCGAGGCAATTCTTATTGCAAAAGAGCAGGGTCAGGTAGAAGAATTGTTTGACTGGTATATCGAAGCACCTCCTGAGGAGGTTCATTCCAAAATTGCTGAACCCGCAGCGCTCTATACCCATATATTGTCACTCATTGCATCCGGCTTTGCAAAGAACCGGGAAGAACTCACATCATTTATGAACCGTACGTTCTATGTTCACGAACATAGACAGGGACGCCTCCTGCAGAGAGCGGTCGATACTGCGCTTGCATTTCTCGTGTCTTCAGATATGGTAACAGAAATCGGAGAGCATCTTGGTTCAACGGAGTTTGGCACACTTGTTTCAAAATTATATATTGATCCGCGAAGCGCTGCGATGATTGTCGGAAGCCTGCGCGATGAAAGAAAATATACGGATATCGGCCTCCTGCAGGTAATCTGTAGTACACCGGATATGCCAAAACTTTTTGTCCGGAATACCGATATCACTGTTCTTACAAAAATGATTGATGAGCACGCAAAAGATCTTTGGGTATCCTTACCGCAGGAAGATGAGGCTGCAGAACTTTATTACCGGGCACTAAAAACAACCATGCTTCTTTCTGACTGGACCGATGAATTATCTGATACAAAAATCTGTGAGCGCTATTCTGTCGGGCCCGGGGATATTTATGGAATGGTGGAAAGTGTAACTTGGCTTCTTCACGCCAGTGCAGAACTTGCACGGATGTTCTCATCAGCATTTCATCGAGAAGTGCGCGAGTATGAGATTTGCATGAAAAACGGCACCCGGAGAGAGCTTTTACCTCTTATCCGGTTACGCGGGGTCGGACGAGTTCGTGCACGACGTTTATTCAACAATGGTTTGACAAATCCCGATGAAATTCTGGCAAGGGGGATTGAAGAAGTGACCTTAATCCTCGGGCAGGGTGTGGCTGAACAGATTTTTGATCAGCTTGGGCAAAAAAAAGGAGCACTGCCAATAAAAGGGGATGACAAAAATTCTTCGCAGGGGCAGTCAACACTCAACCGGTTCAGGTGATTATTTGGCAACTTCAGAAAATGCTTATGAAATTCGCCAGGCTGTTATGACCGTACATGATCGGGATGCCTGTCTGAGGAGGATACAAGAAGTTGCCCGGAATTATTCAACACATATTGTCTGTTTTGACGCAGACAAGTTAGCGGGGCGAGAACATGCTGAGGCTGCTGTAAGACATGCAAAACGTTCAGTTCTTTCTGCAAAACCAATTTCCAACTCCTTTGAAATGGAGGCCTTATTATTCGCCGCCGGATCCCGCCAGTGCAGTGTTGCGACATTTTTTGGAATTCATGAGGGTGAAAATAACATATATGTATGTTCGTACCCGGCCAAAGATGAGGTATGGTATGCGTTGTCTTCCATTATGCATTTTGTAACCGAGACGTGGAATGACTGGACTGATACCAAAATTGAGAGGCTGGTGTCTTTATTCGGGATTCAGCAGGAGGAACTTAATATTGTCGGTAAGGACAGACTTAAAGATATCATACTTGAACGAATAGCGCTCCTTGAAGTATTCAGGTAGATATGTTTTTTTTTAAAATTACCGGGATCCATTTTTTTGTTTCAAAAAATAAATTCCGATTTTACAGTATCCTGGTCTATTGTGAAAAAGAGATGTTACCTGAGCTGATAGGGTCTCTCAGAGAAATCAGCTAAAAAAGTGGATAATTTACAGTAGCGCTGATTATTTGTTCGCATGTGAAAGAATATGAGCAATTTCAGGTACAATAAGTTCTTTTGTTGCCAGAGTGACAGCAGGTGTTGAACCAGGAATACAAAAAATGGCTTTCCCGTGACTGGTACCGGCAATGGCTCTGGAGAGCATTGATGATGTCCCTATTTCCTTATAACTTATCATTCTGAAAAGCTCTCCAAATCCATCAATTTTCTTTTCAAGAAGGGGTGTAACAGCTTCGATAGTGCAATCATCGTGAGTCAGACCTGTGCCACCATTGATAATAATACAATTTGAATTTTTTATTGCACAATAAACTTCAGATCGGATTGCGTCCACCCGGTCAAATATCACTGCATAGTGCACTACTTCAATCCCTGCGGAATCTAATATATTTTCAATAGCCTTTCCACTTGAATCATTTTCCTTTGATCGGGTGCTGGATACAGTGATAATTGCAGCTTTTACTGGTATTGACTGAACATGATTTTTTTTCATACTATTACATTGTGTTTTTTAGTAATAAACTCCGATAGATGCATTATCTTAAAAAAATATTCATGAATTGATATCCTGAAAAGGGAACC
>JBFZEZ010000244.1:0-3622 GCA_041306585.1 Spirochaetota bacterium
TTTATAATCCAATGGTGAAAATGAAAGTTACAACACAGGGGGAAGAAGTCATCAACCTGCTTTGGGACATCATTGCCGCAAAAGGATTTGAAGGTGACACCTACTTTCACATGGCAGTGCGCGACATCAGGGCGCTCCCGAAGCTCGAGGGGACCGTGCATGTCAATATGGCCCTTATAATAAAGTTTATGGCGAATTTTTTCTTTAAGCCGGAAAAATTCGAAGAAGTGCCATCTATGGCTGATGTGAATCAGAACGATAATTTTCTATTCAATCAGGGGCAGACAAAGGGACTCGGGAAGATAAAATTTCATGATTATCAAATTGCTTATAATAATTATAACCTGCCGAACGTAAAGATGTTTAAAAAACAGATATCAATGCTGAAAAAATTTCTTATATTCGGCAAGCCCAACAAAGACCAGGTCAAAGACATCGATTTTCTTCTTATACTTGGCGAGCTATTTACGCTTGTGGCGTACGGCCAGCTCATTCTTGAAAATTGTAAAATTATGAAAGTCAGCAACGATATGGTTGACCAGATTTTTGACTTTATGATCAGGGATTTCTCAAAATTTGCATTGCAGCTCTATTCGAAAACCAGCAGTACCGCAATTCAAAAGAGATTATGCAGAAACATGATAATGAAACCTGTTGTCAACAAGGCACGTTTCGACAGAATGGTCAAAGAGGTCTATAGTAATAAAGGTGCATATACCATGAATGAATGATGCATAACGCCATTCATTGTATCACTCCAAAAAAGACGAGCGGCATTCCCCTCGTCTTTTTTGCGCCCTACAGCTCCTCGATACTCCTGACAATCTGGTCAATATCTTCTTTGCAGGTTTTTGGGTTGAAAAAAACCGCTTTCCAGGCCGGGACCTGTATATCGTGAGGCTGATACCCCATTGAGGTTGTAAAACTCAATCGTGCATCGATTGCGGGATTCATACGCGTTTTTCGTGTATCGAAGAGGTGTTTAATCTCATTGAAGTAGTGGTCGTATTCTTTTTTCGTGAGTTCCCCTTTGACGAGCGCAGAAAAAATTTTTTTTGCATCCCTCCCTTTGGGGAGCACCCACCAGACAACGCTGGGACCGAGGCTGTTGCCGTTTAATACCATGCAGTAATCGAGGGCATCGATCTTTTTTTTTGCGTAGGACGTCAGCTCCAGCGCGTGCGCAACCAGGAGCTGGTAACCCTTAAGCCCTATTCCATTCAGGCTCGCCATAACCGAAAAAGGGCCCAGGGCCGGCCGTGATGTTTCAAGGGTAAAAAGGGCGGGATCGTGCCTGCAGTCAGCTTCAGAGAAATAGGGGACTTGTTCCTTATCCCGCAGAAGAAGCGTGAGATCGTCCCTGTCATACACAATAAATGCGCTTGCAGGGAAATGCCCCCAGCCCATTTTATGAAAATCGATTGTCACCGAATCGGCGAATTGCATTGCCATAGATTTTTTTTTGAGATGGGCTATACGGCTGAGGGTGTCGGGGCCGAGCGAGAAAGGGTTTTCTCCTGAGTTATATTCGTTGAGCAGGCACAGGGGCCAGCCGGCTGCAGCATCGACATGAATCTGCGGCTGCGGGACATTGAATCGGCGTGATTTTTCCTGGACCATATGGCGAATCCCGGCAATATCATCGATTCCGGAGGCGTCGGTACTGCCGAATGTGGCAATAATGAATGCGACAATTTTTTTTGACTCGTATAGTGAATCCAATTCTTTTGATAAAAACTTGAGGTCCATGGCGCATGATTCATCAGTTGGAATTATAATTAGGTTTTTTGTCCCGATCCCGAGCCATCCGGCAAGGGTTTCATTGGAATAGTGGGCAGCCTGGGAAGCGATTCCGATTATTTTTTTCCCCTGTATGCCGTTTTTCATCGTTCCTGGAAGAATTTTTTCTATACCAATTTTGCCTCCATATAAATTTGAAATAGTACCGCCCATGGTGAAAAATCCCCAAGGATTTTTAGTATGATAAAAAACAAGATTTGCCAATGTCGTAATCGCTTTCAGCTCAAGTTCGTTTGACCGTTGACTGTATGTATCGACACACAGGTTCGGATTTTTCAATAAACAGGCAAATGCGCCTATGAGGGAGGCATAGTTGGCGGGGCCTTTAACATTTTCTAAATGAAGATGCGAACTCCAATCATCCGTACCCCAAAAATAGGGAAAGATCGCGTCCCTGGCATCTTTAAGGTTGCCGGGAAAGGTATTTATTTCAGGATTTGTCTGTGCGGTTTCATAATTCCGCGACATCACCTCGTTCGTAGAAAGGGTATCTTCGGCTTCCAGGGTGTTTAAAAGTTCAGTACAGATCTGGATTATTTCATCCTTATTGCAGGTAAAAAAATTCTTGATAATATCCTGAAGCATTTTCTTTGAATCCATATATGCTCCTGATGAATTTAATGTAGTTTTTTTCTCTCATTCATTCCCCGGCAGATGGGGTAATGCTGGGAAGGGATAGAATCCGAATAATATGTATATATTAGAACAAATTATGAAATAGTATTGATAAAAAAACAAGCGGAAAATATATTTCTTTGTAAATCCGAAGGTAACAGGTCAATTTTAGCGGGTAACAATCCATACCATGATTTAATTTAATATTTTCAAAAATTAAGAAATTCTATTTGAAATTTTTATGAAATATTGTTATATTATAATATAATTATGCTTATAAGCTGGAGGTAAAATGACAGAAAAAACAATTGCTGAAATCCCGGGTGATGTAATATTGGAAGTAAATAATGAAAAACAAAAAAATTTCAAACATATTGTTGACCACAAGTCAATAACAATCGGCCGCGACGAAGACTGCAACCTGAAAATTTTGGATGGTCATGTTTCCGGGCAGCAATGTCAGGTGGTATATCGTCACGGGCACTTTACTGTTATAGATCTTGGCAGTCTTAATAAAACAAGGGTAAACGATAAAGTGTATGTGCAGAAGAACTTGACTGATGGAGATGTGATTTCAATCGGGAAAACAAAAATTACCTTTCATGGCCCTGAAGATGTAGAATAGATGAAAAAAGATCTATTCCACGGGAAGTACCCCCTAAACATGGTTCCGGAGCATCAATTCAACCGGGTGGGGGTTTAAATATTTCTGTTTCGCAAGATAATCGTTTTCATATCGTAATGTATAATGTTTGAGCATGGTAATGGGAACGATGAGCGGCAGGTACTGATTATGATATTTTGTTATTATATCGAGTAATTCTTCTTTTTCCTGACTCATAAGATTTTTTTTAAAATAACCCATGACATGCATGAGAACATTGGTATGCTTTTTTACAGTGGCAATGATTGCGCACGCGCTCATGAATAATTGCTGATACTGTTCAAGTAAATTTTTGAATTCAATTTTTTTTGGTTCAGCTACTAATTTTCCCATTGAACGGTAATGCACAACGCTATGGGACATTATAAGGAGCTTGTAGGATGTATGGAATTCAACCAGGTCCTTAATCTTTGGACCTTTAGCGAGGAATTCCTTGAAATCGTTATAAGCAATTATTCGTTCGAGAAAATTTTCCCTGATTACCGGGTTTTGCAGGCGACCCTCATCCTCAACCGGAAGCAGAGGGAAGCGGTCTACAAACGC
>JBFZEZ010000245.1:0-6172 GCA_041306585.1 Spirochaetota bacterium
TCAGAAGACCCCCCAACCCCCTGAGGGGGCTTTTAAGAAAGGGAAGGGTTACCCGCTAAAAATGGGCAATTACGTATTGCATTTTACCATATATCCGGTGATATATACACATACGATAAACAAAGGCACTTTATTAATGGATGAATTTCTTAATTTATCGCGTAGAGACGCAAAATTTTGCGTCTCTACGCGATACGCTTGACAAAATATAAATAATCCACGTAATAATCTTTCATTTTGATGTATGTACGGAGGAATTCCATGAAACACGCATGCATTGTAGGGGCAACAGGATTCGGGGGCCTGGGGCTGATCGAAATTCTCATGCGCCATCCCGGTCTGAAAATAAAACAGCTTGTTGCCCGCAAAGACACCGGGGTGCCGGTGAGCGATATATTCCCGCACCTCAAGGGTTTCTGCGACATACCAGTTGAGGCGTCAGAACAGCTTCGTTACGACGACATACATATCGCCTTTTTCTCCACCCCCGACAGGGCAGGCATGACCCTCATCAATGAATTTTATAAAAGAAATATACCGGTAATCGATTTCAGCGGTGATTTCAGGTTCCATAGTGTGGAAGATTACGGCGTCTATGCCAGGAATAAGGGAATGGACGACAATCACCTCGCACCCGGGATGCTTAAAGAATCAGTCTACGGGCTTCCGGAAAAATTTCGTGAAAAGATAAAAAAATCAAGAATAGTCGGGAATCCAGGGTGCTTTGCCACTGCCATGATTCTCGGACTCCTCCCTGCGGTTGAGGGCGGATTCATTACATCGGGATCAATTGTTTGCGACGGTAAAACAGGGGTATCCGGGGCCGGGAAAAATTCAGGCGAAGCGAACCTTTATCCGCAGAGGCACGAGAACATAAACACCTACAGGGAAGGCAAACATCAACACCTTGTGGAGGTTGAGAACATCATCAATATTGACACGGCATCGGCAAAAAAAATCCTGTTCGTGCCTCAGATCGTTCCCCTCAACAGGGGCATCCTCATGACCATGTACGGTGAAGCCGGGAAGGGAATCACCACAAAAGACCTGACGGCCCGATACAGGGAATATTATAAAAATGATCCCTTTATCCTGATTTCCGAGAAATCAGTGCAGAGCGCGAGCGTCCGCGGTTCAAACCGCTGTGAAATCCGCCCGATGGTCGACGAACGCACCGGGATGATATGCATAACCTCTGCGATTGACAACCTGCTGAAGGGCCAGGCGGGAAATGCAGTGCAGAACGCCAATCTCATGCTGGGATTTGAGGAAACTGCGGGGTTAATGGTTCCGGCTTTTTATCCGTAGAAGTACTGTATTGCACTGTCTTAGACTGGATCGAGGTGTATATGTACATTTTCAATCCATTCCATGCCATTCCCGCACAGGCGGGGATGACATATATCTTACATCATGGCTATGCCATTATAATTTATTTATCTTGACAGTTTTTTTTTTCAGGAATATTCTTAGAAAGAACCATGATATTTTGAAATACTGGGGGACACACATATAATGTCTACTGGCATCATAAAGGGAACAATTGCCTCGCCTGGAATAAAAATCGGCAAGGCATTTGTATTTAAAAGCGATAATTTTGTTATCCCCCGGATCAAGCTCAAAGATAATCTCGTCAAAGATGAAGTCAAACGATTTAACGAGGCAGTCACTCAAACCAAGGGCGAGATAAAAAAAATAAAGGACCAGATTGAAATAGGCCTATCGAAAGAAATGGGGGACATCTTTTCCAGCCACCTCATGGTCCTCGAGGACCCTCTCATCGTTGAAAAGGCGCGCCGTATGATCGTTGAGGAAAAAAGAAACGCCGAATGGGTCATCAACGATATTTCCATGGAGCTGATACAAAGCCTTGACAAAATCGAGGACGAATATCTCCGGGAACGGATCATAGATATCTCAGACATCAACAAGAGGCTCATCGGACACCTTCAGAAAAGCAAGCAGATCTCCCTTGCCGACATCAAGGAAGAAGTGATTGTCATATCCAGCGACCTTACCCCCTCGGAAACAGCCATGATGAACAAGGAATACATCCTCTCATTTGTTACCGACAAAGGGGGGAAGACATCGCATACCGCAATCATGGCACGGGCCATGGAGATCCCGGCCATTGTTGGAGCGATAGACGCCACTTCCCAGATAACTAACGGCGATACTGTAATCGTAGATGCGGTGCATGGGCAGGTAATCGTAAATCCGACAGAACGTGAAATCAAAGAATTCCGCAAATATCAAAAAGAATTCGACAACCTTGAGATAGAGCTTGCAAAGCTCACCAGCCTTCCTGCTCAGACAATCGACCAGACAGAAATTTTCATATACGGCAATATCGAAATCCCGGAAGAACGAAAAATAATTAAAGACCACGGGGCGCAGGGGATCGGCCTTTTCAGGTCTGAATTTCTCTTCCTTGACAGAAGCCTCCCGGATGAAGAATATCAATTCCAGGAATATAAAAAAGTGGTGCAGTTTTTCAAACCGATGCCGGTGGTCATCCGCACCCTTGACGTCGGCGGAGATAAAATTTACGCATACGACAAACCGAGCAGGGAGCGCAACCCGTTCCTCGGCATGCGCGCCATACGGTTCAGCTTGATCAATGAAGACCTCTTCCGGATACAGCTTCGCGCCATAATTCGAGCCAGCCACTATGGAAATGTCAAGCTTATGTTCCCCATGATATCCACCATCGAGGAGTTCCTGAGGGCAAAAATGATCACCCTCGAAATAATGGACGAGCTGCGCACCAAGGGGATCCCCTTTAAGGGCAACATTCCTATAGGGATCATGATAGAAGTCCCGTCTGCCGCCATCTATGCCGATAAGCTCGCCAAGCACGCCGATTTCTTCTCTGTCGGCACCAACGACCTTGTCCAGTATTTGCTGGCGGTTGACCGAATCAATGAAAAAATCGCTTACCTATACAACCCACTCAACCTTGCGGTCCTCAGGCTCCTGAAGCATGTGGTTGATATCGCCGATGCAAACAAGGTCCCGATTTCGATTTGCGGGGAGATGGCGGGTGAGCCGAGATACACGATGATGCTCCTGGGTCTCGGCTTCAGGCATTTCTCAATGAGCCCGACCTACATGTACAAGGTAAAGCGGATACTCCGCTCGGTAGATATTGCCGAATGCCTGGCGCTCGTCAAGGAGTGTATGGAGCTCGAGAAGACGGAAGATATCGAAAAAATCGTGTTTAACAAATTCAAAAAAAAATTCCCCGAGATGATCATCTGAGATGAAATTATATTACGATCTCGCCGAATACTATTTCTCCATCGAGGGTGCCCATCGGGACATTAAGCACGACATCAATTACATCACTTCTTTTTTGAAAAGAAAAATTTCCCCGACACTTCTGGATCTTGGGTGCGGCACCGGTGAGCATCTCGGCATTCTTGCCCAATCCGGGATAACGTGTACCGGGATCGACTCCAGCCATAAAATGCTCGAAATCGCACGGAAGCGATTCGGCAGTTCCATCAACTTCACGATGTCAGACATTGTCAATTTTGATTTTTATGAAGAATTCGATATGGTCACCTGCCTGTTCGGCACCTTCGACTACCTGCTCGATGATGAAGGGGTCGACAAGGCATTCTTGAACACGTGGCTGGCAATGAAGCCTAACGGCATTGCAATTTTCGAGATATGGAATTCAGCCCCGGTCAAAAGAATCCAAAAAAAGGAGATGAGCAAGGTCTCACGGACAAAATATCAGAGCGCAGTCATTGATCGTGAGCGCGGCTTCAATCTCATCCCTGACCCGAAACGGACACTGGTGCAGGTCGATTACCGTTACGTGATCAATGACCTCATGAGGCTCGAACGACTTGAGGATTCACATACCATGCGCGCTTTTTCAGTTGAAGAACTTCGCCCTTTCATTGAAACCAACGGCCTTCAAATCGGTCTTATCCACGCAAATTTCACAAAAGAACCGTTTTCAGAAAGATCAAACAGGTTTGTTCTGCAGCTTGTAAAGGAATGAAATAAAAAGGGCCGGTTTCAGCCGGCCCGACAAACAATCGTTACATCTTCATATGTTCCCGTGTCCGGGAAAATTCCGGCAGAGTAATCTTCCAATCATCCAGCGTCTCTTTCCAGCGGTCGTAAAGAATCCTGGTCTTCTCGATGTCCTTAAAGAACTTTTCAGGATCTCTGAGGGAGAGAAAAAGGACTTCCTCCATGGTGCTCACCGCATGAAAAATCATCTGGCCGCGAACATATTCCGGGATCTTCTCTAGATCCTTTTCATTATCCTTAGGTAAAATGACATGCCGTATATCTGCACGGTGTGCGGCCAGGATCTTTTCCTTTAATCCGCCGATGGGAAGCACCTTGCCGCGAAGGGTGATCTCCCCGGTCATGGCCACGTCCCGTCTGATCGGTATACTGCTGCACAATGAGGCGATGACTACACCCATGGTGATCCCCGCTGATGGCCCGTCTTTGGGGATTGCCCCTTCCGGTACATGCAGGTGGACATCGTGTTCTTTCATGAGGTCGTCGGGTATGTTGAAAAACTGCTGGTTCGCCTTCACAAATGTGAATGCCGCCTGGGCAGATTCCTGCATGACCTCGCCGAGTTTCCCTGTCAGCTTCAGATCGCCCTTCCCTTTTATCAGCGACGCCTCGATATTGAGAATATCGCCGCCAATTTCAGTCCAGGCAAGACCGTTCGCAAGACCGATCTCGCTTGTATCTTCCTTGACCCCATACTTGAACTTGGTGGGCCCGAGGTATGCGTGAAGCACCTCCTCGGTAATCGTCTTTTTATGGTCAGGCCCGAATTGAACGACTTCACGTGCCACCTTTCGGCATACTTTCGCGATCGTCCGTTCGAGGCTTCGCACGCCCGCCTCGCGGGTATAATGCCTGATGGTATAGAGCATCTCATTTTCAGAGAATTCAATATTTTTATCCTCAAGGCCGTTTTCAGCTATCTGTTTGGTAATAAGATATTTAAGCGCAATCTTCAGTTTTTCCGGCTCAGTATAGCTGGTAATCTCGATGATCTCCATACGATCAAGCAATGGAAGGGGAATTTTGTGCTGAACATTGGCGGTCGTTATAAACATGACATCAGATAGATCATACGTGACTTCCATGTAATGATCGACAAATGAATTGTTCTGTTCCGGATCGAGCACCTCGAGGAGCGCCGACGACGGGTCCCCCCTGAAATCCATCGACATCTTGTCGACCTCGTCAAGGAGTATGATCGGGTTGACTGTCCCCCCCTTTTTCATCATCTGTATGATCCTGCCGGGAAGCGCGCCTACGTATGTGCGGCGATGCCCGCGAATCTCGGCCTCATCACGTACCCCGCCAAGCGACATGCGGACAAACTTGCGGCCGAGGGCCCGGGCAACCGATTTCCCCAGTGAAGTTTTCCCGACACCCGGAGGGCCGACAAAACAGAGAATCGGTCCCTTCAACTTCTTCGAAAGCTGCCTGACGGCTATATATTCGATGATACGTTCCTTAACTTCTTCAAGCCCGTAATGATCCTCATTCAGAATATTCATCGCCTCAACGATGTCCCGATTGTCGCGGGTCTTTTTGTACCAGGGTACATCGCGCAGCCACTCAATGTAGGTGCGCACGACGGCAGATTCCGCGGACATGGGGGGCATTTTTTCAAGCCTCTTCAATTCCTGAAGGGCCTTGGTCCTTGCCTCGCTGCTCATCTTCGCTTCTTCGATGGAACGCCGGAGTTCTTCTATCTCATCGACCTCCTCCTCTCCCTGGCGGAGTTCCTTCTTGATCACCTTGAGTTGTTCATTGAGATAGTATTCCTTCTGGGTCTTCTCCATCTGCTTGCGGACCTGGCCCTGTATCTTCTTATCAATGTACATGATCTCTATCTCGCCATTGATGAACTCAATCAGCTTTTGTGCGCGCTCCACCGGGTTGCCTATGTCGAGTATCGACTGTTTGTATTCAATACGCATGTCAACATGGGAAGCGATAACATCGAGGAGCTGTGAAAAATCCTCGATGCTCGAAGCGGTTGTAAGCGCCTCGCGGGGGACCTTTTTATTAAGTTTGATAAACTTATCGAATGTATCAAGCAGCGTTTTCTGGATGGCTGCAATTTCCGGCGTCATGGCCACGGGACGGTCGATGTCTTTTATCTCCGCCT
>JBFZEZ010000246.1:0-2878 GCA_041306585.1 Spirochaetota bacterium
AACCAACAGGCCTGATGTACTTGATCCTGCTCTTTTACGCCCTGGACGGTTCGATAGACAGGTCGTGGTTGACATCCCGGATATCAAAGGGAGAGAAAAAATTCTCGCAGTTCATAGTAAAAAAATACCCCTTTCAAGAGAGGTTGATCTTAAAGTCATTGCGCGAGGGACACCAGGATTTACCGGGGCTGATCTCGCCAATCTTGTCAATGAAGCGGCGCTTCTTGCCGCACGCCGCAACAAAAAACGTGTCGGTATGCATGACATGGAGGATGCAAAAGATAAAGTCCTTATGGGCCCTGAACGACGTTCTATGCTCCTTTCTGACCGCGAAAAAGAGATGACAGCGTATCATGAGGCTGGCCATGCAATTATCGGTTTTTTTACTGCGTCAGATCCAATTCATAAAGTAACCATAATTCCCCGTGGAAGGGCGCTCGGTGTCACTATGCAGCTTCCTGAGGAGGACAGACGTTCGTATTCCAAATCGTATTTATTGAAACGAATCAAGGTCTGCTTCGGGGGATATCTTGCAGAAATGATAAAATACGGCGAGGTTACAACCGGATCGAGCAACGACATTGAGCAGGCATCTGATATCGCACGACGCATGCTATGTGAGTGGGGAATGAGCGAGACACTCGGCCTGCTTAAATTCGGGAAGCAGAACGAGCAGATTTTTCTCGGCAGGGAAATATCCCAGCACCGTGACTACAGTGAAGCCACTGCGCAAATTATTGACCAGGAAGTAAATAAAATCATCAGCTCGAGCCAGGCTGAGGCCCAGGATTTTATTGTGAAAAATCGTGATAAATTTGAAAAAATCGCACAATATCTGATTGAACGGGAAACCCTGAATGGCGAAGAAGTGAGACTGATTATAGATGGACAGGATCTCCCTCCGCTTCAGAACGGCAATAAAAACCCCATAGCTAACGAAATAAGTGCGGATAGCGAAAAAAATATTGAAAAAGACAATAAAGATGAAAATCCTGAACCGGACACTAACCAGTAGAGGGTATTATGTATGCGCGATATTGACAACATTCTTGCGGATATCAATGATTCTGATGATGTGAATAAACTTCTCGAAGATGTGCATGCCAAAGAAATACTTTCTAAAAAAGATGGTGCATCACCCTCTGCTGCTGTTGAACTCGATCTCGATGCACCAACCCAGCAGATAACCAGTAAAATATCAGACAACACCGATAATAAAAAATCCGATAATAAAAAAAATGATGAAATTCAGTATAATGTCACCCCTTTTACTGTGAAAGGGACCAAATCATGGAATACTGTCGATCCTTATATAATACCGATCGAGAACATAACGCTGAACAACAATTATTTTGAATTGAAAAATTCTTTCTACTATGTGAGTTCACCTACAGACGAGGCGGCACTCAAGGAGAATGTGCGGATTCATATTCTGAAATTTATACGTACAAAAACTGATATCATTAAAAATTACACCGAATTTATATACTCCACAATCACTTCAACAATTGAAGGGATAACGAATACATTCCCATTAGAAGCGAATCTGAAGGATCTTCTTATATATCATCTAGGGCCGAATACCGTATTCAGGATCCTCATCGGAAAATTTAACCAGCAAAAATTCGGGTATTGCTATAAGTTAACTTCAGCGAACAAAGCGGAACCTTATATTCCAGAAGAATATATTAAGAACACGGTACAAGCCTGGTTTGAGCAGAATGTCAATAACCTTGAACTTGATTTTGACAGTGTTCAGGCGTATGAAAAAATCAAGAGCGGCGTTACCCGGCAGTACCAGGTTGTTGAAAAAAAATTCAACCTGCTGCATTATGAGGTGAGCACCAAAACCGGGGTGAATAAAAACATCAGCAAAGACGGCATGCTCAAAGTCATAGGCGATAAATTGTTCGGCCTGGCGAATATTTTTGTCTACAAACGTTTTGTGAATAAAACGATTTTCCATTAATGTCTTAAGTTCGCAATAGGTCATTTTTCAGGGATAACAATCCAATCCATCCTATTCCCGTTAGTCCATGTAATTCACATGAAGACAGGAATCCTTAATTCGCATCCAGGGAGAAGGATACCCTCCTGCGCGGGGATGAGATGTGTTTAGTTACTACTTCCTCAATGTTCTGAACTGCATCGGCGTATTCAGCCGCTTCGTTCCGGGACGACAGTATCAAATCAAGATCCTTATTCAGGTCGAGAAATTCCCAGGAACCGGCATGCCCATGCTGTTGGGTTCCGAGGAGTTCACCTGCGCCGCGCAGTTTGAGATCTTCTTCGGATATTACAAAACCATCATCTGTGGCGATGAGAACATGTATGCGCTGTATGCTCTCTCCATTCAATTCATCCTTATATATCAAAATACAAAACGATTGATGATCCCCCCTCCCGACACGGCCACGCAGCTGGTGAAGCTGGGAAAGCCCGAACCGATCAGAATGTTCAATGACTATAATGCTTGCATTAGGAACATCAATACCGACCTCGATGACGGTTGTTGCAACCATAATGTCGATCTCCCCCTGTTTGAATTGGTCCATAGCTTCTTCGCGTTCTTTTTGTTTCATGCGCCCATGCATAAGCGCAACTTTTCTATGCGGGAATAACTTCATGAGATTGTTATACGCTTCTATTGCGGATGTGAGGTCCAATTTTTCAGTTTCTTCAATCAATGGAAGGACATAATAAATTTGACGCCCCTGCGAAATATATTTTTCCATCGAATTATAAACACCTTTGATGCGGGAATATGGGAACGCCAGCGTAGTTATCGGTTTTCTGTTTGCCGGCTTTGATCGGATTAAGGAAACGTCA
This sequence comes from Spirochaetota bacterium, assembly GCA_041306585.1. Taxonomy (GTDB): domain Bacteria; phylum Spirochaetota; class UBA4802; order UBA4802; family UBA5550; genus JBFZEZ01. Next base: position 2,830 of record JBFZEZ010000246.1, read on the forward strand.
AGGTCCCCGTACAATGTAAGGGAGAGTGATCGCGGGATAGGTGTGGCCG